>CAZBGH010000073.1:0-8144 GCA_964491335.1 uncultured Methanosarcinales archaeon
AGAAAGCTAAAAGTTCAATATTCAGAGTTGATAGTAAAGAAATTTCCAGATGGAGATTCTTATATCAAGTTTGGTACTCATTTGAGAAATAGGATTGTTATTATTGTAAATAGTATGTACCCAAATCCAAATGATGCATTAATAGAGCTAATATTTGCAGCTCACACAGCAAAAGATCTGGGAGCTTCTAAAGTAATTTTAATTATTCCTTATCTTTCTTATATGAGGCAAGATAAGATGTTTCAGGGTGGAGAGTCAATTTCAAATAAGATTGTTGCTAAATTGCTTGATTGCACTGATGAGATAATAACTATTGACCCACATCTGCATAGAATACACTCACTCCATGAAATCTTTCCTAGGCATGTTAAGGTTATAACATTAACAGCTGTGAAGCCAATAGCAGAATATGTCAAGAAGCTAGGTAGAAATGTTGAGCTAATAGGTCCAGACATTGAAAGCAGTCAATGGGCAGATGAGGTTGCAAAAGATCTTGGAAGGAAAGCAGTAATCCTCCATAAGAAAAGGTATAGCGCAGAAATTGTAAGAACAAAAGTTAGGTTACAGAACCCTGTTAAAGGCAAGACAGTAGTGCTAGTTGACGATATTATATCAACAGGGCACACAATGATGGAGCCTATAAAGCAATTAAAGAAAATGAAAGCTAGAAAGATTTATACAATTGCTGTACATGGCATATTTGCAGAAAGTGCACTAAAGAAATTAAAAAAAATGGGGGCAAAAGTGGTGTGTTGCAATACTATAGAGAATAAAGTTGCTGAGATTGATGTGAGTGGATTGATTGCAGAATCATTAAAGTAAGAAATTATAAACAATTAAAAGTTATCTTGGACGAAGTGTTTGATAGGCAATAGTATTTAAAATGTCATTTGAGCCTATCAGAAAAGCTACAAATCTTTCGAACCCTATACCATAGCCTCCTCTCAATACTGGTTCCACTTGAGCAAGCATGTTAAAATAATCTGGAAAATGCATCACAGGGTCTACTGTTTTTTCTGCGAGTATTGGGTCTTGTACAGTTTTTATTGCCTCTTCTCTTGCCTTCTCTCTTAAATATTCAGCTATTCTGGATTCTCTTAATCGTTGCTTTATTTTTTCTGCATTTTCTTCTCTCACTGCACCACCTATAGTTTCTCCTAATTTTGGCATGTACCAGGATAAAGTTATCCTTATCTCTTGGATTCCTTCTCCTATAGGTTTTTTAATTAAGTCAAAAAGTATAACAGACGATTTTAAGACTTATTTCAATGCTGTCTGGAAAACTGCAAAGCCTTAAGTATTTACAGAAATAGAAAACCTTTTATATCAGTTATACATAGTATAATTATTATAAAACAATTAATCATCAAAATGGTAGAAGCTGAAGCGGAAGTAAGGAAATGGGGAAATTCATTAGGCATTATAATACCTAAGGAGACTGTGAAAAGAGAGAATATTAGGGAAAAGGAGAAAATTAGGTTTATAATTGTTAGAGACAGCAGTGCACTAAAGGAGACTTTTGGCATGGTAAAAGGCAAGTGGAAAAAATCTGCACGGCAAATCAAAGATCAGGCTAGAAAAGAGTTGTATAATGACTGATATTTTTCTTTTAATTGAGGAAACCTTAAATGGAAAATGTATATTTTTTTGATTCTTATGCTTTAATTGAGATAATTTTAGGCAATTTAAATTATAAGCCTTACATCAGAGCAACTATTATGACAACAAAACTTAATATTTTTGAAGTATATCACGGACTAATGAGAGATATAGATGAAAAAGAAGCAGACAAATTCTTAGAGAAATATTATCTATTTGCTATTGATTTTAATAGTGATGATATAAGAAATTCTGCCAAGTTTAAAATTGAAAATAAGAAAAAAGGATTATCAATGGCAGATTGCATTGGTTTTATGATTGCAAAAAGATTGTGTATTAAATTCTTAACAGGAGATAAAGAATTTAAAGACATGGAGAATGTAGAGTTTGTCAAATAAAATGAGGAAAAAACTATTATTCATAGTCCTTGATGGTATAGGAGACAGATTTGTTCCTGAGCTTGAAAATAGTACTCCATTAGAAGCTGCTTATACTCCAACACTAGACAAATTAGCGCATGAAGGCGCAACTGGACTTGTCCAAGTATTACCTTTTGCTCCTGAAAGTGATACAGCAATATTTACATTATTAGGTTATGATTTAAAAGATTATACTGGAAGGGGCTCTTTAGAGGCATTAGGTACTTCTATGAAGTTCTCAAAGGGAATGCTGGCTCTTAGATGTAATTTTGCCACATGCGAAGGTACTAAGCTTATTGATAGAAGAGCAGGAAGAAATCTAACAAGCAAAGAGGCAAATTTATTGGCAAATTCAATTAATAAAAATGTCAAGCTTAAGAATGCTAAATTTATTTTAAAATCAACGGTTGCACACCGTGGAGTTCTAATGCTGCAACACAAAAAAAGATTGTCAAGCAGAATAACTAATACAGACCCGGCATACAAAATTGTTAATGGTGCTCCAGAAGCATTATCAGAGTTTAAGATGGAATTACTGAAAAGCAGGCCTTTGGAAAGATCAGCAAAACTTAGTGCAGATTTATTAAACGAGTTTACAGAAAAATCAATTAAGGTATTGAGCAATGACCCAGTTAATCTTCAGAGGCAGCATAGAGGATTGCTTAAAGCTAATGTTATACTTTGCAGAGATGCTGGCAATGAGCTTCCAAAAATTAAGCCAATAAATCAGCTCACAAAAAGGAACTGGGCAATAGCTGCAGATATGCCATTAGAAATAGGAATAGGGAAACTTACTGGAATGAAAATAATTGATATTTCTGATGCAAGTGTCAAAGGCTTTAGATTTATAGCTGAAAAGGTTGTAGAGTCATTAAAGGAATATGACAGTATTTATATCCATGTTAAAGGGCCTGATGTCTTTGGTCATGATGGTGATTATAATGGGAAAATGAGATGCATTGAAGAAATAGACAAAAAATTCTTAAAACATTTTGTTAGAGAGTTAAAAGGTGATACAATGATTGTTATTACTGGTGATCATTCAACACCTTGTGAACTAAAAGGACATTCATCAGATCCTATTCCTTTATTAGTATGGAATAGTGGCATTAAAGATGATGTGAAAAGATTTAATGAGGTAGAATGCAGCTCAGGAAAATTAGGAATCCTGAAAGGCACAGAACTGATGCAGAAAATATGCAATTTAGCAAACCAAAAAAATTAATAGTTTATAATAAAAACTATAATCTAAAAAAAGATAAGATACATCATTTAGCAAAGCTTTTTGAGATAAGCAAGAAAAAGTTAAATATACTGCTCCACAAGTTTGCGAGTATAAAAAATATTGCCAATGCTGAGAAAAGAGACTTTAAAGGTATCAAATCAATGGGAAAAAAGAACTGTTGAAAAGATTAAAAATGTGTTGGAAAGTAATATTTTTGTAGAAGAATTATAGACATTTTTATATTATAACTTCCTAGTTTTTACAACACCCAATTTTACTACATTATTCCAAAATTTTTAGAAAAGTTAATATAGAAGTTTGAATTTATTTATAGTATGAAACTAACTATAGTTCTAGAACCACAGGAAGAAGGCGGATTTACTGCTTATGTACCATCTCTGCCAGGCTGCATCTCGCAAGGTGACACTAAAGAAGAAGCTATTAAGAATATTAAGGAAGCTATTGAATTATATTTAGAGCCAGACACAAACGAGCTTATTGAATTTAGCGGCGAGAAAGTTACTGTTACAATATGAAGCTTTCTCTTATTTCCGGAATTGAAGTTATTAAGCGATTAAAAAGAGCAGGCTTTATTGCTACAAGATAGAAAGGATCTCATGTAAGACTAGAAAAATATACAGGTGAGAAAACAATTAAGATCACAGTTCCAGTTCATGCCGAGTTAAAGAAAGGAACTTTAAACAGAATAATAAAGGATGGAGGATTGACACTTGAAGAATTTGAGGGATTAAAATAGAATTAATATTGTTATAATAAAGTTTGTATAATTCATTCTTTTATTTTTATTGGATTTTTAGTTAATGTTCAATCATTAATGGGTTTATTATCAAACTTCTAATTCACTTACTATGTTTTCCAATTTAAATCGTACAATAGTTTGATTAGGTATTCCACCGAATATAACAAACGTTTTTTTGTATTCTTCTGGACCAGATGTCAAAGTTTCTGGATCGTAAAATATATTTCTTAACTCAAATAATTTTTTAACATTCACATGAAGATGTAAATTAAGGGAAAGAAGATTATATCCTCCACAAGGAGCATCAGAAGGAACATCAGGACTTTTAAGATAAGTAGCTGTATTTTGACTTCCAACTCCAATAATTCCTGTATCTATAATCCTTTCTTTTAAAGAAGGCAAAACATCAGGGCGCCCTCTCTCATCCCAAATCCATTGTCCAAATGGACCAATTCTAACACTCCCTAAATCAGGAATTCGTATCATCCCTCCTCTGTATCAGGCTATAGATGTTGTGTGTACTAAAATTCCATATTCTGGGTTAATAGGGAATAATTCGGCATCAAAGTAAGTTCCATCATCATCAAAACCATGATGCTGTTCAGATTCAGGTAGTAAGCCTAAAAGCTTAGCATTAATTAAGTTAATTTCGTCTTCTCTTGCTTTAGTAAAGTACATCGGTTGATTAGGAAAAATTTCCGACACTATGAACGAACATGGTTTAATAATCCTTGTATCTGAGTATAGAGGATTACATATTACTTACTCTAATTGTCTTTTAGTTTCGTATATATCAACTGTCATTTTAAAATTACTTTTTGATTTTGGAGTTTCTTGAATCCATTTTATTATTATTTGTTTTTTACTTCTTTATATAAGAATACGTATTTAAATCTTTTATTTTTTACCATAATCAAGTAGTAAAACTTTCATCAAACCCCATAAACACTCTGCCTTGCATCAGTAAAATGTGGCTGAGGTGTTATTATTCCTTTTTTTAATAAAATATTTAATGCATACCTAACAGTCCTTTCCGGAAGCAAAGATGTGTTTATAAGGTCTTTTTGTGTCATATTGCCCTCATGCTGTAATATTTTGTAAAAGAGCTTTGCGCTTGCAGGTAAATCCCTTAATTTGCTTATATCGAGCTTTATCGCCTTTTTCTTTAATTTGCTCTGAATCAATTTTTGCTCATTTATCAGCCACTACACCATTATACCTCCTTTTTACATTTCTGAATCCAGCATTATTTAGTCTTTTAATCACTCCAGCAACTATATCTTTACCTCTTCTTAGTTTACCAGGGTTACCTGTATAATGGAACATCTTTGCTTTTGGTTTCATAACCCTATATAATTGCTTATAGAATTCTTCTGAGTAAAGACTGCCTGATAAACTAAATCTTGGCGGATCATGTATAACTCTATCAAATGAATTATCTTTTAGTTTAGTTATAAGTTCAAAAATATCTCCTTTGAGGATTTTAATTTTATCATTGTTGAATAAATCCTTGCTCCAAGGATTATAAGATGCTATCTCTATTATGTTAGAATCCTTTTCAAAAGTTTCCACAAAATCAGCAGTCTTAGCAGCATTAATTGATGTATATCCAAGACCCATACACGTGTCAAGCACTCTCCCGATAGTTGGCTTTATTAAGCTTAATTTATCTTTTGCATCTTTCCATGGATTTGTGTTCTTAACATTATGCATCCTTATACCCGATATTTCAATTGTTGGTGCTGTGTTAAGGCTAGTAGGATAGATCTTATAGAAATTATTAGTTTCTGCTGAGAATAACTGGATTTTGTTTAAATTTCCATCTCTTAGAATAAAACAAATTTTATCATTTTTGATTATATATTGCAAATCTTTTTCATAAATCTCCTCTGTTTTGTCTTCATTATAAAATATGACCTTTCCTTTGCCTAACTTTACCTTAGCCTCATTCTTGCCCAAATCTATTGAGGATATAACCTCTTTCTTGCCTTGGTTTAGAGCATCCAGGATTTCACTAGCTTGGAAATGTGATAATATTATCATGAAACTCAGTAAATATCAATTAGTTAAATATCTTATTAAACTTGGAAAAGAAATAGACGAGTGCCTTTATGCATACCACTAGGGCAGGCCGAAGCACTCGCTGCTTCGTTTATTTTTGGGGTTTTAAGGGGTCAATGAGTATAATCTTTAATTATAGTCCATTTTCAGGTATTAATATACTAATTTCTATATTAGTAGTATAACTAGTATATAAACATTTCGTTATTATAATACAATACTATTATTTATCTATGTACTTAATAGCCAAAAATAGATAGTCCTCATCAAGTAGTCTAATAAAATAAAAAGAAAAAAAGGCAATCTAATGCCAAAAACCTAATCTTTTGCTAGAGCATGGACCACTTTCAATGATACAACCAAAGCTGCTGGTGTTACTAGCACTGCAATATTTTTTACTATTGTTTGCAATACATCCCCAATACCATAAGAGATTACAGACAAGCTATTGCTTGCAGTACCTGTTACAATCAAGGCAACTGTTGCAATTAAGAAAGGTGTCATCTCTTTTTCAGTTACGTTCAAAAACCCAATAACTAAACCTAGAATTACCAATACTAACACTATTACACCCTGATTGCTTCTAACTATACTAGCACCACTTGCTAACCCAGCCAATATTGCCAGAGTGACTCCAACAATAAAAGCATATTGACCAAACTTACCTTCCATTTGTTTTCACCCCACACCTTTTTATACTCTTTTATATCCTTATAAATTTTTTAATATTCAATATATACAAAAATGGTATAGTCCACTATTTAAAATTTGCGGTTATTTTAAGCTCTAGTGGGTTAGAATAGTAAGAAATCAACTTTTTATTTATTCTTTTATTTGTTCTATTTATTATTAATGCCTAGTTCATTAAATATATTAAACTAATATAAGGTTCATTACGCTCCGTTCAAAATCTCGCAAAGCTCGGGTTAGCATCGGCTCGCATCTAGCTGGAATATGCAAAGAGCGGTTCCCTGCCGTGAGGAACATCCCCTTCCGCTTGGTAATTGCTTGTTTGAATGATGCTCACATACTCGAACAAAGTTCGGCACCAACTTCGTTGGAATTGATGCTAACCTACATTTTGAACGGTACCGGTTCATTATAATCTTATAAATATGTAAAGTAAAGTTCTAAACTACGCTCTTAAACAATAAGATTTAAATATTACTTCGATATTTCTAGAAATCCATTAAACTAAAGAGATTAAACTGTTAAAATTTTAATATCAGGACAATATCTGACTATTTTGGATAAAATAAGCTAAAATTAGTCTTTTAAGCAAAAATTCGGAGGTTACAGGTAAAAATGGCACAGCAACAAATACAACCAATATTTATTCTGCCAGAGGGCTATCAAAGATCAGTTGGAAAAGACGCTAAAAGCACCAATATAACAGCAGCAAAAATGGTGGCTGAAACAGTTAGAACAACTCTTGGACCAAAGGGCATGGATAAGATGCTAGTTGATTCTTTAGGAGATGTTACAATAACAAATGATGGAGTTACGATACTTGAAGAAATGGATATAGAGCATCCTTCAGCAAAAATGATAGTGGAGATTGCTAAAACACAAGAAAAAGAGGTTGGAGATGGAACTACTACTGCTGTTATCTATGCAGGAGAATTATTGAAGAATGCTGAGAATCTTTTAGAACTGAACATACATTCCACAGTTATTGCCCGTGGCTATAGGCTTGCAGCTGACAGGGCAATTGAGGTGCTAAACAAAATGGCAGAACCAGTAACAAAAGAGGATGTTAAAATTCTTAAAAATATAGCCATAACTGCCATGACTGGCAAAGGTGCAGAGTACACAAAGGAGAAATTATCGGGTTTAGTGGTTAATGCTGTAAAGCAAGTCATTGAAATAGATGGCAATATAGATATGGATAATATAAAAATAGAAAAAAGAGTGGGTGCAAGTGCAGAAGATTCTGAACTTATAAAAGGGATAGTATTTGATAAAGGTAGGGTGCATAGTGGAATGCCAAGGGTTGTTAAAAATGTAAAAATAGCACTAATCGATAGAGAATTAGAAATTAAAAAGACAGAGATTGATGCCAATATAGAAATTACTAGTC
>CAZBGH010000074.1:0-8111 GCA_964491335.1 uncultured Methanosarcinales archaeon
TTAAGCGAACCTGAACCGATGGCAACCTGAGCAAAAGCGAAGGGACTTTTCAATGAGACCTATAGTAAAGAATTTATTCTCTTTACTCTCCTATTTTCATACCTCTTATCAGCTCAACACACGCCTCTGTAACTTGCTTAGCTCTCTTAATTCTAGCAACTGCTTGCTCTGCACTCATTTTAGGCCCATTTACACCAAGAACAACTGGTTTGTTATACATCAATGAAAGCTCACTTAGTTTATCAGCTACTGTGTATGCAATAATATTATCATGATATGTTTCCCCCTCTATAACGGCCCCTAAGGTCACTATACCATCCACATCCTCTTTTTCAAGTAGTAGTTTTACAGCAAGAGGTATATCAAAGCTACCTGGGACCCTGATGATTTTCTTGATATTCACATTAAGGTTTTTTGCAGTAATCTCAGCAAGCTCAAGCATCTTCTCAGTTATTTCCTTGTGTGTCTGCGAAACAACTATTCCTATTTTCTCTTGCATTTTTTATTGTAATTTGTGCTTATTTTTATTATTTGCATCGCACTAAAAAATCTTTGATTTTCGTGGGATTTGTGTATTTTGTCTACATTGTCCGCTTCATTAATGTTACAGCATGGATTGGCGGACCAATGGCATACACAAAGTCACTCGTTTGCTAGTTATATTATCATTCATATTATTATACACACTGTGACTCGTTATTCGAATAATTATTATCTGTCTAACCTAAGTATAGTAATGCAAGTTATTTTTTATACCTATTTGTTTCTATTACTAATCCTAATAGGTCCTGCATCTATGCTTCCCTGCCTTTTGCCTGTTCCGGCATATTTTGTAAGCTCAGTTTTCCCTTTTAACAAAGCAATTGCGTTGAGTGTATGCTTTATGGTTCTATCTTTAGCAATAGAATACAGTTCATCATCAGTTTTAGCTTCTCTAGAATACACAAATACACTTAAGATATGCTCATTGGTCATAAGTTGCACATTTATTAAGCCTGTTGAAGCTTCCTGTGCACAAACCTCATCTATAGCAGCACTACCAACCCAACCTAGAGCTATTACAATATTACATTTATATTCCTCAATAAGTTTCTTGCATGCTACTGGCAAATCCTTAAAACCAGGAACAGTATAGCGTTCAATCTCATGACTGCTATTTCTCTTAATAGTATCAATGGCGAACTTACCCGTGTCAATCCTTGCAAACATTGTATCAGCTATACCTATTTTGGCCATTTTAGTATTTCCTTATTATTTTTTATTCTTCTATTACAATAATCTGATCTCCATCTTTAATGTTTAATTTTTCCCTCAAGTAATGGGGAGAAATAATCTCTAAAGTACCAATATCATGAGTCGTCCTATCTGGAATAACAACAGCACAGTCAACATTATTCACTTTTACTTTATATGCTGTTAATGCCCCAAAAGTCCTTTCCTTGCTATCAAATCCATTAATTCTTAGTGGCACTAATGAATTAACAAAAGTTAAAGTCTGCATTGCATCAACATCCAAGTTTAAGGTTCCTGGATAAGGCTTAAAACCTAGCTTTTCAATAAACTGTTTAACATACCCTTCTTGTGACATGTAATACTTACCTTCTCCCAAGCCAGTCTTAACCTTACCCTTGGTTATAGCTCTACTACTTTCAAAATAATTCTTGAGTGAAGCATACTTTTCAGCTAATAGCTTCCTGCCTTCACTATCAATTATTACCTTGTTGCCCCTATTACTCACTAGCCTCTTAATCAGCCTATGTCTTTCCAGCTCTATAAGTTTCCTGCTAACAGACTGCTGAGAAAGTCCCAACTGCTTTGATATAACAGTGGTATTTGCTTCAATATAACCCTCTTTTGAATACTTTAACAGCTCTATGAGCAACTGAGCATTATCCATATATAAAAAGAAAATATAGCCACTTATAAATGTTGTGATACTTAGTAATAAGTAGTAATTAGATTTTAGTTATATATTTCTAATATATTAGCCAGTCAAAGAATTAACACTTACCAACCGAAAGTAGAAAAGAATTTATCGTATAGACAGTTCAAAAAAAATCATCCGAGATGGCATGGTAATATACAAGAACTATATCTTATGTTTGGAGCATTTCCATTATCGTGGTCCATTCTATATACATAATTCCTTGGTTTTTTGATTTCATTCATTTGTAACTTATTTATTAGTCACTTCACAAACTCTACATTCTCCATGTTCCTAAACTTTTCATCTCCTGTAAGAAACTTTGCATTATTCTTTTTAGCTAGAAGATAGCCTATACAATCAACAAAAGAAAGCCTCTCTTTTAGCAATTTAAATTTCATTTCAGCAGCTTTGATTAAGAGATCTTCATCATAATCAATATTAAATCTTAAAAATCTATTAACTATTTCCTTAGTTTCATTACCTTTCCCTTCTCTAAATAAAAAATAAGAAAACTCTAGTAAATTTAATTTATTCAATATAATTTTAAAACCTCTCTTATATTTTTCATAATGAGAGTTCTCTTTATATATCTCAATAAGGGCATAAGTATCATAAAATAATATTTTAGTCATCTATTTCCCCTTCGTCTATCTCTCTCATTATTTGGTCAGTTGATTTTTTAATATCCTTGCCTCTACCCCATAGAAAGCCAATGTCATCAGTTTTTTCTATATCTATTTTTAAAGTATCTTCTACAGAAATCCTTTCTTTCTCTACTATATCCTTAGGGATTATTACTCCAATAGAGCCTCCTATTTTCTTAGCTTTTACTTTGGTTTCCATTTTATTTAACTTCAATAGTTATATTATATTAGTATAACATACAAAGTATAACTTATATAAAAACCTTGTGATATTATTTAAACATCGGAATTCTACTATTCTATGAACCACATCATGTAAAAACTACATAATGCTTATAGTATGCTGTGAGTATGAGACTGGTGTGGTTTTTGACAATTAAAGAAAATAAATTCTAAGCAATCCCCAAAGCCTTCTTCAGAGCAGGCTTGTCAAATCCTACAATCATTTGATCACCTATCTCAATAACTGGCACACCCATTTGCCCACTCTTTTCTATCATATGCTCAGCAGCCTCTCTATTTGTAGAAACATCAATATCTTCGTACTCAATCTTATTAGCTTTGAAAAATTCTTTAGCCATCTTACAGTATGGGCAAGTTGGTGTAGTGTAGATTATTACTTTTTGTTTTGCTTTTGCCATTATAAAACCTCCTGAAAATCATAGCTATTATATAAATATATAAATTTATTTTTATCATTAAAATTAAGAAGAATCATATAATATTTAGTATATATATCTTTTGTTTAACTATTTAAAAAGCTTATGAATTGGTTAAACAGAATGTTTATATATAGCAAAGCTTTACATCTCTTGTAAATAGTAGGCTATATACACTGTAGTTAAATTACATTTATTTTAGATATAGCAGGGCATATGGTTTTGACACCTCTTTTCCATATGCTCTTGCTTACTTATTATACAATCAATTTCTAGTTAGTGGAAATAAGCATAAAGCTTTATAAACTATTTGTTTTTATTGTGTTATAATCAATATATTAGGCGAAACATGTTTTTAAAATTATTTCAAAGAGGTAAACAAGAAGTAGAGCAACCTAGAACTATAGAATTGATTTCACAAAATGTTCCTTTATTTAGTGGAGATTATGCTGTAAATCCTAATTTTGTTGCATTAGCCATGCAAGGCTGTATCTCTTTGTTTCATAGAGGAGAACATGCAAATTACTGGCACATGATTACGTATGCACGCAGAAATGGGGCATGTTTTCAATCTGGAAGTGTTGGATTGGCGCCCCAGTGGAGAAATTATAGTTCATATTTTGAAGAATATGAAGGATTAAAAGAACAATTTGGAGTAGATCTTAGTGAAAGTGAGTTGGTAAGAAGAATTCTACTAAGTAAAATTCCTGAACCAAATGCATCAGAACAATCTCTATTAAGAGAAGAGCTAGATAAGTATTTAGATAAAAAGCTTGGTCTCATAACAAGGGAAACTGAATTAAAAGCTAATCTTATTCATGGAGTTCTATTTAATCATAGAAGCCCAGTATATAGCTATGTATATGGTATGATTGAAAGGCACTCGGATGCTGAAAAAACAAATCAAGGCTAATGCTCAAAAATCTTAGCTTGCTCTGAATCATAATCTAGACTGCTATTAACTATTGTTATAGTCTCTTGCCTTTCATCACCTCTCGGTATAGGAGGATTATAGATTTTATCTTCTTTGCTAAAGGTCCGTGTTTTAACACATCCACTAATAATTAACAGCATGGATACAGCTAATATTACCATAATCAATTTCATAAGGCACCTTCTAAAACTTGCTAAATGTATAATATCCTATAATTGTAAAATTTTCTTGAGAAGCTTATCAACTTCATGCAGAAGAGAGTCTTCTAATTCACCTATCTTCTTTTGCAATCTCTTTTTATCAATAGCTCTAACTTGGAATATTAATGCAATAGAAATTGTATTTAACCCATTTTTCTCACTAGGTTTAACTTCTATAGTGTGAGGAAACCTTAATGCTTGTAAATTAGATGTAAGTGGAATAATAATTGCTATATTTATTTTACTATCAGCAATAAATATCACTGGTCTTTTTCCTGTTTGTTCATACCCATTCGTAGAAGGTAACTCTACAAGCCAAATATTCCCCTTATTCATAGTGACTTCTCAAAATTAGCCAAGGCTTCATCACTTAACACATCCCAATCTTTCATTTCTTGTCTTAATTCTGTATATTTGCTTATGTTATCTAGATAAACTAGGATGGCTCTATCTATCAAATCCTCTTCCTTTATACCTAATACTTTAGAAACTCTATTTATTTTCTCAGATGTGTCTTTTGATATCTCTACTTCCATTGTATCTTTTATAATGATTATTATGTATATAAATTTATCTGATTAGCAAACCTGTTTTTTTAATACCCACTTTATTCTAATATGAAACATCAGAAGATATTGATTATTTTTTATTTCAACTTAGTATTTCATATCACTTCTTAATCTAAATATTTATCCATAAATGATTCCAGCTTTTTAATAACACCTGGATGAACATACTCCCCTGATATCAAGTTCTCTAATCCAACACTTCTTAGTGCATTTACAACAGCTTTTATTTCTTCTATTTCTAGATTATAAGTCATGCCGTGTTTCTCGCTGATAAGTTGGGCAGTATTATTCCTAAAATTGATTAATAGTATGTAATTTAGCAATATATCCCATAATTCAACAAATTGCCCAATTAATCGAGATTCTTTATATTGAATTGTTCTAAATAGCTCCCTTATTGGTAGTGCAGATTTGCTTGGAACAATTTGTATTTTGCTAAAGTAATCAACTGGAGATTCTAGTGTACCTATTGGATTAATATAGACTTTATCATACATATTTTCAGTGTACTATAACATTATATTAAAAGCTTTCTTAATATCAGTGCCAATTTAACTTCTTATCTCCCACAACTTATAAGTTAAGATTTGTTAACAAATTAGTGGAATTGAGGATTTATATCTTATTTTTAGAAATGTTAACATAGGCCATAGTTACATTGATTCTGTCCATCATGTACTAGCATATCTGATTCTTTGAGACATACTTGATATGTGGTATTGCTCCTTCATAATCCTTTTGCTCCGCTTTCTCTAGAGCAAGCAGTGCCTCTTGTTTTAAAGTTTCAAAATTCTTGTAGTAAGCTGGCAATAATTTTTTAGCCTGCTCTGATTTTTTAACCCATAAATCATAACCCTCTTTTGACTCTTCAATAGCTTTGTTTATCATATAGCTATCATTATGCTCAATATATATACTCAAATGATCTATCTCATGCGGGACGCACACAAATGGGATACCATCTTGAATATATGAATAGATAAAACTTAAACTATGGCCTATATGCTCTCCTTGCTCATGCTCAGCTAACCATAAAGCCTCTTGATAAAAATCTTCAATATTCTCATCTTCTGGAAGCAGTGGCTTTAAGCTCTCTACTTTGTCTTTTGTTAGATTTCTTTTATTGTTCTCCAGCTCTAGCTTATCAATAGCGTCAAGAATTGCTTGCTTATTCTCAAATACTTTTCTTTCAAATTTGTCATGAGAAGATTTTTCTTTATTCTTTACAACAGCTCCTGTACAGCTAATTAAAGTAACAGAAAATAAAGCAAACATTACAAATAATAATTTCTTTTTTACCATCTTTTACAAAGAATGTAAAACTAATATTTATAAATGTTGTGTTTAATAGAAACTTCTCAACATAAATCATATTCACCTTCTCGAAATTTAATAATGGATGAGCCTTTTCTGGACTATTTTTCAAGAAAAAAATAGAAAAGCTTAAATATATGGTGATATAACCATAATTCTATGGTGTTATTAACATGAGAAGCAAAGAATCAACTATCATAAAATTCCTCATAGAGAGCAAAAATGAAGAATTGAATATTCGTAGCATATCAAAATCCCTGAAAATGGACTATAAGAATATATATTCAATTATTAAAAGACTGGAAAAAGCATCATTGGTAAAGATTGAAACCTTTGGGCAGTCAAGCAGGGTAAAGCTTAGTGCAATAGTTCATCCTCTTGTTTTTGAAGCAGAATTTGAGCGTAGAAAGGATATTTTAAGGGATAAAAACCTTGCAGTCATGCTCAGCAGTTTCAAGAGGGCAATAAAATCAAAATTGTATGTTTTGCTGCTGTTCGGCTCATATGCAAAGAGAACACAGACAAAGAGTTCGGATATTGACTTAATGGTCATATGCCCCGACGGGCTTGAAGAAGCCTTTGAAAAAGATGTTAATAGGGTAGCGCGTTCCATGCCTCTGCATCTGCATCCAATGGTGTTTTCAGAAAGCCAGTTCATTGAGATGGCTAATGCAAAAGAGCCAAATGTTGGAAAAGAAGCTTTAAAAAATAATGTGATTCTGTATGGGATTGAGCAATATTACGGGATTATATAAATGATAGACGCAAATAAGAAACAAGAGGCAAAGCAGAACTTTGACCAATATCTGCAGGATGGACTTATTAAAAAAGAGAAGAACGAAACAGCAAGAGCAATGTATATAAAAAATGCAGAGCAGTCATTGAATCCTGCAGAAGAGTGCATGAACAGCGCATTAAAGCCTTATTTGTGGGTTGTTGTTATATCCTACTATTCAATGTTTTACATTGCAAATGCTGTTTTACTGCAGATCGGCTATAAGACTGGTTCAAAGATAGTCCATAAGGTAACAAGTGATGCTCTAATTGTGCTTGTGATGGACAAGATAAGAAAAGGCCTGCTTGAAGAATATGAAGATGCAAAGGAAGATGCCTTGGAAATAGCTTCTGTTAAGTCAGAAGAGATTATGGGCTATTATTCAATGGAAATGGAAAAGCGCTCAAGATTCCAATATAACATGACTGAAACAATACAGGAACAGAAGGCAGGCACTTCGCTCAAGAGGGCACGAGAGTTCATGCTTGAGATGAAAAAATTGCTGCCTGAATTCAAAATAGGTGAATAACAATGAAAAGATTAAAAAGCAGGTTAGATTAATGTATAGTATTGGAAAGGTGGCTGAAATGAAAAAGCTGAAACAAATTCAAAATATACTGGCTTCAAGCAAGACTGAATTAGGGAAAAGGTACAATGTCAAGGAATTAGGCATATTCGGCTCTTATGCAAGAGGACAGCAGAAAAAGACAAGTGATGTAGATATTCTTGTAAAATTTAATCCTAATGCAACCCTTTTTGATTTTGTAGGATTGGGAAATTATCTTGAGGAAAAGCTGAAAATAAAGGTAGATGTAGTTTCAGAGAGAGGCATAAGACCTGAATTGAAAAGCAGCATTGTTAAGGATGTGGTTAGGGTATGAAGAAAAGAGACTCACGGACAATAAATATTGAACAATTGTTATCCGTTCGTAATAAGCAAAAGACATTATTTATTGTCTGAATATTAGTGTCTTTTGCTATATTGCCATGATTATTGGTGTTTTTACTGGCATAGCATTCAACTTTGATCCCAGATTGAGTTTGCTTGCTGGATATGCTGGAACTGATATATTAGAGGGCATCTACAAG
>CAZBGH010000075.1:0-8109 GCA_964491335.1 uncultured Methanosarcinales archaeon
TTTTTCATCATTTGGTTTTATTAATCTTAAAAATTTCTATTTAAACTCTATTCTTTTAGCTCTAAAACCCTTTTTCTGTGCGTGGCTTTTCTTGCAGACTGAACATTCGTATCTTAAATCTGTTTTCTTAGTGCTTTTCTTGCCATACCTCTTCCAGCCAGATAATGCACCTTTAGACAATTTTCCTAGGTTGCCCATGCCTCTTGCTCTTCCTCTCTTTCTCATCCTCTGCTTAGCTCCATGGCTCATGCTGCTTGGTTGTCCTTTCTTAGTCTGGCTAACCTTATGCTCTGTATGTTTCTTACAGTACGGACAATATCTGTTAACAGTCTTTGGTAATTTCATAACTGCAAGGATAAGAAGGAGGTTTATAAAGATTACTACTAAATAAAATCCCTTATCTTATGTTTAATCTCCTCATGATATAACCATAATAGCAATATAATAGCATCTATTGCAGCTGGCAAATTAGATAAGCCAAATATATTTAGCAGATGTATTTTATATCCTGCAGAAGATAATGGCCAGAGCATCATGACTCCATTGTGTGCTCCTCCACCTAGAACAAAATCAAGGAATATATGTAGAAATATCCCAAAACTTATTACAAAGAAATACGTGCTAAATTTATGCTTCTTCTTATAAAGCAAAATAATAGCTGGAACTAAGAAGATCAATCCAAAAAAGGGAGTATGAAAAATTCCACCATGCTTTAATAGTTCAGATTGATACCCAAATGTAGAAAATATCCAATTCAAAGGCACATCTAAATCTGGCAGTAGCCCACCTAAGCCAGCTAAGAAAACTGTATGTAAAGTAAAATACTTCTTATGCTTTGTAACATAATCTCTATAAAGATCAACAATGATAATAGTTAATAAAACATGGGTAACAGCTAGAGGCATATAGACTAATATTACTATAACTGTATATATATTTTGCTAGTAAAAGATTTGAAACTTATAATTTAAGCTTGTCTTAGTTAAAATAAATAATTAGCGAATGAGTCACGAACTACGTGCCACAAAGTATAAAGAATAAAAACAAGGATGCACACTAAGTGCAAATCATAAATAATATGATTATAAAATAATATCAAATAATTATGTTGCTATGCATTAACTTTAAGGTGTCAACTAATTCTGATCTATTATCTCTGCTCTTCCCTTAAATACAAGGACATTTACCACTTCTGTTGGTAATATAGCAATATCCTCATTTTCAAAAGGGCCATATTCTTCCAGCTCTGGGCCTACAAATTTAGGAACAGGGCATGTAAACCTAACAGTAGTTTTATTCTTAACCTTTATCTCTTTTAATGCGCTTGCACTAATAAAATTACTCATTTGCCCTTTTATTTCTTCTTTTATTATAATGGTATCAGATTTGGGAAGCTTAAGATCAAGTATGTTAAATAATATCTCTTTTCTATAATTTACAAGTAATGATACCAAAGATTCAAAAAATCTCGTCTCCTCAGAAAGCATGTTCTGCATATCAACCAGATTTGCGTTAACCCTTGCTTTGTTAATAGCCATACTTATTATTTTCTTTTCTCTTCTATCGTATAAATCACGTAGCACCCTTTTAATATTAAGTATCTGTTTTTCTATATTTTCTTTATCCTGCTCAGAGAAAGTTTGCTCAGAGTTCTTTATGTCTTTCATTATCACGTACTTCTCTCTCAGATATGTAATAACATCCTGATAAAAAGTAATGTCAAGCTTCTGAAGCTCCTCCTTGCCTTTCTCAAGCCTTAACATCTCAAATAGGGTTTCAAATGTTATATTAACAGATTTTTCCTCTTGTACCAAATTATCAACCCCCTATCAACTGTATGCTGCTTACTAACCATCTTGTGTATATAAATTTTTATACTATAATGTTAAGAACATGGGTAATGGAACAAAGAGATAATGCTTATAAAGATTTATCAAATAATGCATCTTTATGGATACTAGCAACTGTTGTGATTTTGTTTATAATTCTGCATCTGCTTATGCTCAGCCCATCAATATCTGATGAAAACACATATTTTTATATGGGAAATCTAATTGCAAATGGTTTTACGCCCTACAAGGATTTCTTTTACGCTCACCCACCTTTAAATATATTAATCATTGCTTTACTAATAAAATTGTTTGGCTTGAATTTAGTAGTCCTGAAATTTGTGCCCATTATAACTACAGCCTTATCAGCTATTTTTATTTATTTGCTATTAAAAACTGCCAATTCTAGGTTATCAGGTATTATTGCTGTAATCCTTTTCCTGTTTTCGTATGGGACATTAAGAGTATCAACCTATTTGACAGGCATAGATATTTCTGTTTTATTTCTAATGATTGGATTGTATTTCTTATTCAGGGAAAAAAAAAGGAAGAGATTATACTTAGTCTCAGGGATATTGCTTGCAATTGCTGCTCTCTCTGCACTTTTTTCTTTAGTAGCTGCCTTTATAATCTTAGTTATTCTCTCTTTAAAAAACAAGAGAAATGCCATCTATTCTCTAATTGGATTTTTATCAATATTTCTTACAGTTAATTTAATCTTAATCCTATTGTATGGCCAATCCTATATTACATCAGTAATTAAGTACCATTTTCTAAAACCTGAAACATCATCTAGCTTTACAACTATTTCAACTATTGTTAAAGACAATTGGCTGATATTTCTTGCAGCAGGGTTATTTATATTTGCTAAAGAAAGGAAGAAGGTTTCTGTATTAGTTATAATATCACTAGCATATTTTCTTTTTCTTTTAACATATAAAAGCCTTTTTAGTTATTATATTTTTATTATTTTACCTCTATTAGCAATTATAGGCAGTTACTCAATCTTTAGCATTGCAGATAGAATTAATAATATAAAGTTATCTAGAATTCTATTTGTAGCAATATTTGTGCTTATTGGCATTTCATCACTCCTAAGCTCAAGTCGTTATCTGAATTACAAATTCCAGAATTTTAACACTGCAAATGAAATTGCTGATTATATTATAGAAAATACTAATTCTGAGAGAACTCTGTTTGGTGATGACAGCATTACACCATTGCTAGCTCTAATGTCTGAAAGAAAAATTGCCTTTAACTATGCAGATTTGAATAATTTCAGGTGGAGAACTGGGCTTGTCGATATTCATCAGACTATTAAAGAGATTAAAGCTGAAAAGCCACTTATAATAACCTTTCAGGTTAATGTCCCACAAGGCACTTTCCGTTATGGTATTGACTACTTAGACGAATTCCATTATTTTTTAGACGAAGAATGCACGGTAATAAAAGAATTTAAGGACACTTGGCTAGATTATGAGAAGGTTGTAAGGCTGTGGGATTGCTAATATTTCGTATATGCAATCAGAATGGCCTCTTTTTAGAGAAGGGCTTTTGGCTTAATGAATCAATTTAGCAATTCTCAAAAAGTTTGTTAGAATTTGCTTTCCTGTTGCTTCGTATTCATTTTTTATTAAAACGTAATCATCTTGCAATGCTTTTTGGTCCAATGAAATTAGGTCAGGATCCTGCGTTCTCCATTCTTCAAACATGGCTGGAGTTAATTCAAAATGTCCCTGAATTCCATAAGCATTATTCCCAACTTTCACAACTTGATTTCTACAATATTTTCCAATTGCTAATAATTTCATTCTATTTGTTAATCTTACGGTTTCACCATGAAGATGGAATATTCTCAATCTAGATTGCATTCCTACAAACAAAGGGTCTGATTTTCCATCATCTATTAATTCAACTTCAAAGTATTTTCCTTCCGGGTCTCTCCAACCAACTTCTTTAATCTTGTTTTTGTATATCTCGCCACCAGTTGCTTTAACCAATGTTTGCATTCCTAAGCACGCACCAAGATAGGGGATTCCAGCGTCAATTGTTTCTTTTATTCTGCTTAATTCTTCCTGCATTTTAAAAGTTGTATCATTTGCAGAATCAGGACCTCCAAAAACAAAAATAGCAGAATATTTTTTTGGATAGGGAAAACTTCCTCCTTTATCTAAATCAATAACATCATAACGAATTTGATGAGAATTTAATATTTCTACCAATAATCCTGGACCTTCTCTCGTTATATTTTTAACAATTAAAACTTTCATATTCAATAAGAGATAGTAGATATTTAAATACTTTACTTAAACAAAGTTATATTCAATCCGCCTCCGCCCGCCTTAAAATTGCTTTTCCAATTGATTCTAATTCCTCAGATAAAAAAGTTAAATTAGATCTCTTATTTTTAATATAAGAACATAACTCTTCAATTCTCAAGACAGAAACTGTTGGCTGATTTAAATTTAATTCTGCATTATCACTTGTAAAAACAACAACACCATCAACCCAGAACTTGAATGGTTTTTTGAAAATATTTTTTGATTCTATGAATTATTTTAATCTTAATGCATTTCCTTTTACTTGTTTACTCGGGCTTTTTCTTTCATATTCTTCAGGATTTTTCCATTCTTGTTTATATTGATACCAATCATCTCCATCACGTCTTATTTCACCTTCAAAATTCTTTGTTTCTATAACAAATATTCCGTTAGGACCTAAAAGAATATGGTCAAGATTTCAGTAACTTTCTGGCAGTTTGACATCATTAATTAAATAGTACTTATTATCCAATTTTTTGAGATGCTCAGTTACTAATCCCTCTGCTTCTAGTCCACCACTATAATTTAAATAATTTTTGAAGAAAAAGCCCCCGATAGCAAATGCAAAAAAAGAGAGTAGCCAAAAACTTAAAGAATACAGTAAACCTATTCCTCCGAAAACAAAAAGGATATATGAAATATACTTGTTTATTTTGACTTGTTCACCTAAATAATTTCCTGTTTTTTTGAGTATTTTCATAGTACAAGATATAATTGATTATTGTTTTTATAACTTACTAAACGACAGGCAGGCTACGGTTGACTTTTCGGAACGAAATTTGCCAGAACTCCGCTTCACTCATAACTGGCAAAGAATATAACAGCGATCGCATACGTTCTAAGCCTTTGCTTTTATTACTTAAGTATAAATCATAGAGGTATATGTTAGTAGCATACTTTAAATATCCAAATCCATTACTCTACCTTATGGAAACAGAACTAGAATTCCAAGAGCTAGACTTTAAGCCTTATGACAAGGATAAGATTAGAGTAAATTTTCATAATAGATTTTACTTTGATTTAGACACATCTAAAATAGCCTCTATTGCACCTTTTGAGATAAATGAAAATAAGATTATTTTTAGAAATATTTCTGAGAATACTGCTAAAAGAAGATTTAGTGAATTAATTTCTAGTTCAATCTCTACTGATTTGAGACATTCAATTAACAAGAAGAGGACAATATACATTCATTCAAACTCAAGTATCCCTCTGATTGGAACGCCTTACTTTGGGATTATAGATAGGAATTCTAATGTGCTTGAGATTAGGCCAAATACAGGATGTAATTTTAACTGCATTTATTGCTCTGTTGATGAGGGTTTTATCTCTAAAAGGCTTACGGATTATTTTGTTGAAAAAGACTATATGGTGAGTGAGCTTAAGAAAATAGTTGAATTTAAGGAATGCAAAATAGATATCCACATAGGCAGCCAAGGAGAGCCTACCTTATATCCTGATATGATAGAGCTTATACGTGGCATCAGAGAAATACCAAATATTAGGCATATTTCTATGGTAACTAATGGCTCTTTGCTGACAAAAGAATATGTTGATCAATTAGCAGAATCTGGGCTAAGCCGTATTAATCTTTCTCTTAACACTTTAGATTTTAAGATGGCACAGACATTGGCAGGGATTAATTTTGATATTAAGAGAGTTGTAGAGATTGCCAAGTATATACCTACAACTAATATGGATCTAATAATAGCTCCGTTATGGGTGCCTGGCTATAACGACGATTTTTTGGAATTAGTAAGATTTGCTAAGAATATTGGATCTGGAAAAATAGGTCCTGCAATTGGAATTCAGAATTTTATGACTTATAAGAGAGGAAGGAATCCTGTAAGTGATGCATCTACTGAAGAGTTTAATAAAAAAATGAGGGATATTGAACAGAAAGAGGGTATTAAACTTATTTATGATGTTAGAGCTAAGCATGAGACACAATGTAAAAGCTTACCAAAGCCTTTCAAAAGGGGTGAGATTGTTAAGGCTGAGCTAAAGATGCCTGGCAGATTTAGGAACGAGGTAATAGGAGTATCTAAAGATAGGTGTGTGTCAATTATAGGCTGTAATTTAAGTCATATCAAATTAGGAAGTATTGTCAAAGCAAGGGTTATAAGGACTAAACATAATATATTTACTGCAAAATACATTGGTAATTTTTAAACACCATAATTCCACTATTCTATGAACCACATCATGTAAAAACCACATAATGCTAACAGCATGCCACAGTCTCTGACTGGTGGTTTTTGACATATCTTAAAGTGATATCCTACTAAATATAAGTAAAAACATCTGTGCGTCTCTAAGTCAAAATTTATGCAGGTAGCCAAAATATTCTAGAAAGTTTTTTAAATTCACCACTATCATCTTATCTTGAAATGAGAAGATACAGGCATAAATATATGGATGTTTATCAGAGTCTCAGTGAGCATGTTTGGCGAACTGGGTTGGAAATTATGGATGTGATTGAGCAGGAAAAGGATTCTACCATAAGTTTTGGCTCTCTTTACCCTATATTGCATAGATTAGAGATAAAGGGATATGCACAGGCTAGATGGAGGGATGAACCAGAAGAACGATTAGTTTCGTGGAGGCGCTAGGCGTAGAGAATATGCTCTTACGTCTGCTGGTATTAGAGATAGAACTGAATTAGAGCAGGGAAAGTCTGATAGACTCGATGGATTAATCGACCGTCTAAAGGCTTGGTTCATTGACAAATAGTTATCGGATTTAAGGTAAGGAAGTTAACGGAGTTTTTCTCATTGAATTTTTTCCTAGCAAGGATCTTTTTGAGGGAACCATCAGTTAAATAAAATAGCCCTGCCAGGATTCGAACCTGGGTCGCAAGGGCCAGAACCTTATACATTAAATACATCAAATTTTGTATGCTTGACCACTACACCACAGGGCTGTAAACAGCTAGAATTAACCTGTTTATTTAAAATTTATCAATATCTGGTCTATTTTGTGACTTACTACAATTACTCTTTTAATTCAGAGCTTTTTGCTTGATCTTCTAGCTCCTCAGATTTTTGGGTGTTCTCCATTAATTTTACAATTTCAACAATAGTTCTCTCATCATTAGGATCCTTTACAAGCTCTAATGATCTAATTTCAATGGTTCTTAAAGGATAAACCTTTTTCAGAATATCTCTTAATTCACTCTGCAGCTTATAAGAGACTATATCGCTTATCAAATTAACTAAGGAAGTCTTTTTTGCATATTTGACTATATAATCTCTTGCAACTCTTCTTATGTGTGTCCGAATTGAAGCCTTGACTATGCTTCTTGTTATCATGAAGGTTTTTACCTTTATTTTAAGATTATCTATAGTTTCGCACTTTATAGAATCGTCAACTCTATCTGCTCCCCTTCTAATCAATCTTTTTAAAGATGAGGGAGTAATATAGTATCCTATGGCTTCAGCGTTTGCAGCATTATCAGTAAAAGATGTTACTAAAAACTTAATATTCATATTTTGCCTTTTAGGATCGTTTGTAAGATTCATAAGGCTGATATACATGGCTCTTCCAACTAAAGATTTGCTGTCATAAGCAGGTGTTTCTGCTATTGGATAGTCAAATAACCTAGGAGCCATTATTTGGTACCATTTCTTCTTCTTTATTATTCCAACTGATTTTTGTTGAGCCATCCTTATCTTTATACCTATTTAGGAAAGTTTAGAAAAGTTTGGCAGTTTATAAACTTTGTGAGGATTTGGGTTTTTTATTAAAAGAGGCTGGAATAAAAATTACTCTTCTGTACAATGATCCTATATAAATTGGAAGAATTTTCTGTATCCATCTGCTAATTTTCTACTTTTCATAACAAACATTAATGGCTCTTCTTCCAATTGACGAGGTTTAACTCCAACAAATGTTACAACATAATCCCCAAAAATATCAACTGCTGTTGGACTCGAATATTCTTTAGGAAGAAATTTGTA
>CAZBGH010000076.1:0-7946 GCA_964491335.1 uncultured Methanosarcinales archaeon
CGGTTGATAGCCTACAATTTAGGGGCTAGATTTATTGAGATTTTCTACAGAGCCGTTAAGTCAGCCACCCTCAAAATTCCAACAACTAAAAAACTAAAGAGAGTGCAGATGCCTAAAGTATCAAGTATTTCACACGCTCTCATCTTTGACCTTATTTAACTCTTTAACTAGCATCAATTAATTAAAAATTAAAACGCCACGGCTCGGACTTTCTATCAAAAGTGTTACCTTCTGAGATTCGAACCGAGATATCCCGAAGGATAGCGGTTCTCTTGTAAATTCTAGCTAACTTCGTTCTAGCTAACTTCGAGACCGCCGGAGTACCATTGTCCCACCGTGGCTTAAATAAAGAAAATAGATTAAGTGCTTATATAATTTACGATAAAATTTAACGTCTAGCAGCAAGAGCACATTATAAATTCGAGAAGATACACCCTTTTGGTGATGGCAGAGTTGGCAGACTCATTATTGTATATATCTTAAAAAAAGATGGTTATCCACCAATTATTATAGAATATAAGAAAAGAAAATCTTATTACCATGCCTTATCTAAATCAGAAAATGATTTCCTGATTTATTTTATACGTAGATATCCTAGATTTCATCAGAAATACTTGGGATAAAAAAGGCGCTCCTGCCGGGACTTCCACCAATTGCTAAGACTTGTGAACAAAGTGAGCAAGGGGGACTTCCTAAGGAATGTCACCCAAAGCTCCAAATGCCTTATCATTTGTTTTGAACCCGGGTCTCGGCCTTACCCTATCTTAAATATAAAATTCGAGAGGGCCGAATGATTGGCCGCTACACTACAGGAGCGTTGTGTAGGGTATACAACCTAGCAAATTATTGAGAAGGCTTTTATTAAGTTTGTGTTATTAGAAGATTAATACTATATTCAAATATAGCAAAGTTAGACTAAATCTTTAAAAACAAAGGAACATATTCTATTATATATGAAAGGACTTTACAAGAGAGGGAGTGAAGTAGCATTATTTTTATTGATATATGGTAGTACCTACTATTTTATGAAACCTACAATCCAACCAATAGTAAACGATTTAAACTTAGTTTTAGGTATCACTAGTCCTGGATTTACTGAAGATTCTAGAAAACGATATATTGACACTTTAAACCAATTTGCAGAAAAAAATAGAAGTAGTACAAGAAATTATCAAACAGCTTTAGATCTAATGTTAAAAATGGCACAGCATGAAGTACAAGAGGATATAAGAGTAGGTAAATTCAGAAATCTAGAAGATATTCCTGATTTTGATAGGGGTTAAAAAAACTTAGAAATAAATCATAATTTTACAACACTACGGAGCAAACAAATCCATTTCCTTATTCCAATCTCCAACAAATAGTTTTTTATCTTCTCTTTCTTTATTATGTTTCATTTTCTACTTCCAGTGTTGATTCTTACTATTAAGCCCAGCCGCCTCTCTTAATTACTTAGTTCTTTTAGCTTACCTCATAAACTATACTAACAGATGCAGAAACATCTAACTTCTCAGGACTTATTACTGTTTCAGCTGCAACAGCTTTTTCTAAGAAAGCAGTTCTTGGAAATTCAAATGGCTGATAATAAAAGTTGGACTCTGAAATGCTAATTGGCTTTCTTAATCTTACTCCTAGATTATTTGCTAGTGCAACTGCTTTTTCTTTTGCATCATTTGATGCTAAAATCATTGCCTGCTGTTTCACTTCTTTCTCTTTTGCCTTTGTCAACCCAAATAAGACTCTTTCAATATCATTAGCTTCATTATCAATAGAAATATCAATGATCCTTCCAGCCTTATCCAAATCCTCAGTAGTTACCTTTAATATATTAACCACTTCATAGCCAACTAATACTTGCTTTGACTTTCTAATATTAACCTCAATAATGTCCTCATATTCATATTTAGGATAAATGGAAAATTGAGATGTTTCTATATCACTATCTCTGATACCTTCCTTCTTTAATGTATCTATAACATTAGCTGTTATTTCACTGTTTTTATCTCTTGATTGCTGTGCAGTTTCCTCTAGAGTAACAATATTAACATAAACCTCTGCCTTATCAGGCTCAACAGTAAGAGTAGAACTTCCAGATACACTTAGCTTATTCTTATCCTCTATTGATTTTGTCTTTATGCCTATAGCAAGAACTAATGCAATAATAACTAGCCCAATTGCAAGAATGGTTGAGAGATAATTGGATTTTTCCATCGTGCAAAGAGAAATAAAGTTTCTTTAAAAATGTTGCTAAAATATGAAGGGACTGCTATCAATCCTCTCAGTAATTAAATTTTCATGAACATGCAGCAACTGCCTTCTCTGCATCGGTAATGAGACCTCTTCTATAGATATACATCTCCCTATCCAATGTTCTTTTTGCATCTTCTACCTGAATTGAAGACCAAGTAAAGTCAGTAAGCCTTGGAGGATACATTCTAACTATAACATCTGGCGTGCACCATACAGAAACTACAGGA
Organism: uncultured Methanosarcinales archaeon; assembly: GCA_964491335.1. Taxonomy (GTDB): domain Archaea; phylum Nanobdellota; class Nanobdellia; order Woesearchaeales; family JACPIF01; genus JACPIF01. Next base: position 2,478 of record CAZBGH010000076.1, read on the forward strand.
AAGATATGTGCAAACAGTGCGTTATCATAACTGTAGATAAGTATCAAATGAGACTCGTAGAGCACTTTTTTTCCCTGAACAGTTTCTTCTTCAAATGTCGGCTCATACGTATAGTTGGCATCAATCCAATCAGGCTCATAAAGCTGATAATAATCAATCTCTTCTTTGACAAGTACATTATTATTTCTGACATCCAAGTCAAAACTCCTTCTTATAAAATCACTGAAATTATTATAGTAGTAGAGATAGTTATAGATTTTCTTGATTTTCCAAATATACATTCTTGTAGGAGATGATTCATAGACTTCAAAAAGATTCTCAAAGTCAGTTACATTTCCACGCTCTTGTATTTTGAAAGTGTATAGTGTCTTATTTGTTGAGAAAGCGTTGCTAATCCTGTCATGGACATCTTTAATGGTCAAGTTAGCCTGTTTTTCAGGCTGTCTTGTCTCTTCAGTTTCTTCAATAGGTTCAGTTTCTTGTTCCAGAGAAATATCATCCTCACTTGTAATTTCCCTGGATTCATATTGGTCACAAATTGAGTTGCCATTCGCATCAGTACAGCATTCGCCAGCAACAAGGATATTAGGAGCCTCACATTGAGGTGCAGCTACAGCTCCACTAAGTTTATCTCGTGGTGTTTGTGATTTTGATGAACAGCCAACTCCTAAAATTAGAATTACAAAACATAGGAAATATAATGTGTATCTTCTCATTGTCTCATTCTCCTAGAGTTTGGTTTAACTTCTCACCTTCTTTTAACAGCTCGGTATAACCAATCCACTCAATCTTCTCTGAAAATTCATAAAATATCTTTAGGTCTGCATCTGTAATAATAAGCCATACATAATACAATGTATCAGGAGGCATCCTATCGTTAAAGAGCTTGATATCCTCAGTTTTGTTCATATTTAGCATATATCCTCCTGTCTGTGGTTCCACCAGTACAGCATGCTTAATGCTCCCATATACATCATGTGACGCAATGATTGGTGCAGCAGTTAAGGCATTTACACAATGGCCCCCAAGCTGGTTACCTAATGCCCTTGGATGAAATAGCCCACACAGCACATACATATACTGTCCACTAAGTTTTTCATTCATATCTTCTGTTGAAGTAGTGATATTCTCTCGTTTGTATCCTCTCTGCTGACATTGCTCAAAGAGGTAGTTATATTCAGCCATAAATAAAAGAGAAAAGTCTTCACAATCTCCTCCCTTAAAGGTATCTATAAGCGACAGGTTAAGCATAAAATCCTCCTTTCTTATTGAGCTGGTGTCTTCAATGTATCGGATTCCATAATCATAATTGGTTTGGTAGATGCAAGACAAATCAATATGGCAGTTTGCATCTGTCTTTATGCAGGTACTGTTGAGCTTCTCTCTTGTCAAGTTGTATTGGTCAGAATTTTTTATATTACTGTTCTTGGCAAACCATTCCATAGCTTGTCTAACGCGCACATCAAAATCATGTAATTTGTCCAGTGACTGATCTATCTGCAATTCGATTTGCTTCATAGACTCATTCAATGATTTTGACTCTTTCTTAAGCAGCTGATTTGTTTTCCTTGCCTTATCATAGTCTGCCTTTAATGAATCATAATTCGCCTTTAGAGAATTATAATTAAGCTGCAAAGTCTGCAAAGTCTGTTTTGTAGCAACCAATTCCTGCTGGTTTGATGCTAATTTTGAATATAGAACAAAATAGACACTCCCTATAGTAATTAGGGCTATTGCTATTATAGAAATCAAGGAAATAACTAGGACCCTGCTGTTGCTCCCCATATAAGGCTAGAATACAACTTTATTTAAAAATATTTAGGCTAAGGTGATGTTATTGAAAAGTTCAAAATTGCTATCAATTTATGATCACATTTAAATTAAACATAGGACAGGAAGATTCCAAGTAGGAATATTAGCATTCTGCAATCTTTTTTGTTTGATGTAGAGTAAAAAAATGCATGGATTAGACAGTGAATAGTTTTGCACAGAATATGGTGAATTACTTTTTAAGCTCTATTAAGGCTTTCTTATGCTTCTCAAATATATTAGAATCTATATAGCCAAAAACTCCCTGCAAATCGTTTCTAAACTGAGCTGATGTTACTTTATCTTTAATTTTCTTAAATACCTTCTCAAAATCATATCTTTGAGCAAGTTCATTCTTAATCCATTCTTTGTTTTTGACATTAGGTAACAGCATAAATACATCTCTAATATCAGGAATTCTGGCACAAATAAACTTCATTACAATTAACGCGTCTATATTGATAATTCTTAATTTCAATGTTTCAGTAATTGTTTTACCCCTTAACTGCTTTATAGCCGAATTATGAAATATCCATTCAGCACTAAATTTACAATTACTTTGTCGATCAAAAACTTCTTTTATCAGAATATCCACACTTACCTTAAAATTTTTATCTATCTTTTTCTCATACCTTATAAACTTGCCAGTATATGATAATTTCTCATCAGCTATTACTTCTTTATAATCTAATTTATTAAGAATATTCCTAATCTTTCTAGCTTCTAACTCATCCTTTATAACAATATCGCAATCTACAGAAAAACGAGGTAGGGTATATGCATTAACTGCATAACCTCCTATGATTGCAAAATGAAATTTCTTAATCTCTTTTAGAGTTTCGAAAATCTCCTTTTCCCTAAATTGCAGCATGTCCATATTTATCTTTCATATAATTGTATGCATAGGCATACATTTCATTTTCTTTTGCAATCCTTAATGTCTCTTTTAAAGGTTCTACTTTTAATGATTCTTTTTCTTCTGGATGTAAGCTTTTAACAGGAATTAAAATGACAAATTCTCCGATGGTTGAACCTTTTTTAATATAATTAGGAATATTCCTCTTATTGAAGAACTCTCTCCAATACTTAATATCTTTCTTTAATACCTTGATAAAATAAGGAGATCTTTCTTTTCCTCTCTGGACATATGAAAAATCAGACCATATCTCAACAGCTGATAAATTTGTAAAAGCATAAGGCATTGTCGCTTCCTTCATTACTTCTGGAACTTTAAATTCTAATAATCCTTTCATAATCTTATCAGGCTCTACGCATCTATAAGTGTTTCTCGATTCTTTGGCTATCCATCCTGATTTTAATAATAAGGCAAAAATCTTCTTTTTCATAGACTGGCTTACAATCCAATCTAACTCAGACTGCTTAAAGGATTCTCTTAAGCCATACTTAGAGTAGAATAATGCATAGGCTCTCAAACAGTATTGTGGTATTTCATTAATCATAGTTACCTATTAGGTAACCAATAGTATATAAATGTTTCTGTTCTCAATTGAAAAAGAGTAAGGCGCCGGGACTGGCTTGTAAGCCTAGTTAAAACGCCCAATCTCCCACCATTTATTTTTCTGTCAAAAACCGTAATTTATGGATTTAGTGCATATTGCTTATCGCAATTCTCATCAGCGGTTTTTGAGCATGCTCGGAAATTTTCAATTTCCAACGTTTTTAGATAGAACAACAAGTATTTATTTTTAAAGGATTTTCGTCTAATTTTAGTTTAAACAAAAAATTGCAGAATGTTAATTCACCATTTGGTAAATTATGCCTTTTTGGTAAATTTACTGGAAGAGTTTATGCCTAAAACCGATAAATATATAAATATGTTATATATTATATTGTTATAAATAATATAACAATATGTGATAAAATGACTTTGAAGCTGATAGTTAAAAAACTAGAATTAAGCAATAAGAAGTTCATTACAAGAGACACTATTAAAAAATACTGCAAAGAACTGTATTTGGACTATTATACAGCCATAAGATACCTTACATCAAATGGGTACTTGATAAGGATTTTAAGAGGCATATTTTACGTTAAGTCTATAGAAGAAAGAAAATTGAAAAAATTTGAGATAAACTATATTGAGGCCATGAAGGAAGCTCTAAGAATAAAGGGAATTAAAAACTGGTATTTTGGCTTAGGATCAGCTGTAAAGCTAAACAACCTGACGCATGAATACTTTGCAGTTGAGACTGTTATGACAGAATCCTTTTTCAGACCAAGACCTATCGACATATTGGGCACAAAAGTAAAGTTTATCAAAATAAGCAAGGAGTTGCTTAAATTTGGCATTGTAGGAGATGGCTTTAACTACTCTGATATTGAAAAAACGCTTTTGGATATAATTTACCTTGACAAATACAATAATTATTCAGAAGAGGAAATCAAAAGCAAAGTTGTGGATTTAGTAAATAACTGCAAAAAAAGGAAATTAAAAAAATATGCAGAGCACTACCCAAAAACAGTCCGCAAATTTTTGAGTGACTTAATATGATTGATAACAAATTTATTGATTATTTGGCTGGCAAGACAGGAATAAGGAATAAAGACCTAATTGAGAAAGATTTTATCCTGCAATCATTCCTAGTCAGTTTTTCAAAAGACAAGTATTTTAGCAAGAATTTTGTTTTTAAAGATGGAACTTGTCTTGTCAAATGCTATCTTGGTTACTTCAGATTTTCAGAAGATCTTGATTTCACATACCTAAATCAAGGTATGTTTAAGGGTAAAAGCGAAAAGAAAATAAGAAGATTTTTGTCTTCTGAAATAAGCAAATTGCTAGGCATAGTAGCAGGCATTTCAAAAGCATACGGCTTGGATTTTAAAGCTGAAAAAAGCAACATAAAATATGTTGAATTTGGAGGAAGCAATAAATTCCTTACATTAAAGATATGGTATACATCAGCTATTAGCAAAAGAGAGCAGTTTGTTAAAATCCAAATTAATTATGTTGAACTGTTTAAGTATGGATTTAGGAAACTTATAGCAAAGCCTGTAGTTGAAGACATTGATGCAAAAGAAATAAAGTTTCTTTTTCCAGGCTATGCAGATACTCTACTGGCCAAATCTAAACTAATGACATACGACATTAGGGAAATTCTGCTGGAAAAAGTGAGGGCTATTTTAACAAGAAGAGGCATAAGAGCAAGGGATTTTGTTGATGTCTTTGCCATCACTCAGAAATTGAATAAGGATATTGAAGCTTTTAAAACATACATTACTTCAAAGATTCAATTCATGCTTAAGTATGAGAAATACCAGCAAAATTTAGAAGATAAAACCAACATAAAAACTTGGCTTAGAGCAGGCGAAGAAGAGTACTTGCTTTTGAAACCACTTAAAGGATTCCAGCCTTATGCAGAAAAATTACAGCCTTTTCTTAACGAACTTGTGTCGGAAATTTTGAAGAGATAAAGATATTCTGTGTACATGGGGATAAAAGGCTTGAGCGTATCAACTTAGAATGAACGCCGGGACTGGGACTTTCGCACACAGCAAAGCATAAGACGCATCGCATCTAATGTGTTAAGTCAGGCAACGAAGCCTAACTATTGCCATGTATTTGAACCCAGATTCCCAAATGGGACAAGCTTTCCAGGCTAGCACTAATGATCAGTAAGACCACTTATTTGCGCACTACCA
>CAZBGH010000077.1:0-7885 GCA_964491335.1 uncultured Methanosarcinales archaeon
TGATATAGGAACTTTGTTCCTAAATCCATCACTACATTCAGGATATCGAAACTAACGTTTCGGAACCACTATTCGTGGTAAGCGGACTAATTGTATAGCCAACGAAGTTGGCGTAGTAATGCAAATTATTATATTATTAGACTATTTTATTATTAATTTCTTATTTTGCTAATGCTAATTATTTATTTAAAGTCTTGAATACATAACCTTTATTTCTTCTATTCTCTAGTAATCCTGCTTGCCTCTGGGCTTTGTTGCTTGAAATACTTAGAGTCTTTTCTCTTGTTGTAAGGAAGCTCACTGGGGCTTGTCAATGTTTCAAATGTTATTTTACATATCTTTGAGCCAGGATATAAGCAAACAGGAACTTTTGATACATTTGTGATCTCTAGGGTTAATTTTCCTTCAAACCCAGGGTCTATTGTTCCTGCAGTAGAATGTATTACTATCCCAAGCCTGCCCCATGAGCTTTTCCCATCTAATCTTCCAACCAAATCATCTGGAAACTTGACATACTCTTTAGTAATGCCTAAGACAAACTCACCTGGGTGAATGATGAAAGGGCTTTCTTCATCTATTTCTATCAGATTCATAAGATCATTTGTACTATGGTTAGAATTTCTTGGGTCAATATGTGTAACCTCTGCATGTTTAAAAACTCTAAACTGCTTGCCCAATCTTAAATCAACTGAAGAAGGGTTAATCTGATCCTCAGAAACAATGGGAGTAATAGATATTCTTCCCTCTTTTATAGCCCTTTTTATATCTTTATCACTCAAAACTGCCATCTAAAAAGGGAAATATAGAAAGTTTATATAACTTTTGAAGCCAAAATGCCACAAACCTTAAAAATTAAAGCCATTCTTCTTTAGAATTATTATTAATTAGCCTAAGTCCTATTAACTTAATGAACCTTTTTGTTACGATTATATTCAATAATGATATAAAAGGAAGATAAAATGCCAATGGAACATTATGTATTAATAATGCAATATGAAAGTCCTAAATATCTTGAAGAGAAATGGATGAGAAATAATTGGCAATGGGCACGTTTATTAAGGGATGAAAAAACATCTAATATCTATCTTGTTGAGTATGGAGACAGAACAGGAACTATATGTGAACAACCGTTTAATGATGAGGAAGAAGCAAAAAGGGTATATGGTCTGCTAGAAACAAAGGCAAAAGGAGAGTATGAAAATGCTACCAGAATCAGAAAATTGGGCAATTAAAAAGAAATACCCAAAATAATTAATATGTCGGAAATATACCATTAGTCTATGACTAATGGACGTAAGTCCAATGTAGTTGCACAAGATGGTATATTTCCGAGCATGCTCAAAAACCACCGTCTATAAACGGTATGGCTAGCATGGCTTTCAGCCTTTCATGCCACCCGTCTGAAAAGGGTGGTTTTTGACAAGTCTAGGAAAAGTAGAAAAAATATGTAAACCATTTCAAATACTTATTTTTGAGTTTTCCAAGGAGTGAATATGACAAATCAAAATCTAGAAAAGACCCTTTCTGAACAAATTCTAGAAGTATCAAAGATGTTAGGGAAAGGAATAAAAATGAAATAAGGGGACGCCCCTTATAATCCCCTTCCGCCAACTTCCTCATCAAGTCCTCTTGGCTCGGACTTGCCGTATCTCAGTTGGCGGTGAAAGATGTCAGCTTATTCTGCTTGTCATCAATAATACTTACTTTATGATGTGCAAGCTGGTTTCTGATATAATTCTCTGCATCTTCCTTGCTCTTCCAGCCAATAGACTGGTGATGCTCATACTGCGACCAGAAGCTGCCGCTGGGATAGCGCTTCCTGATCCAACAGGACTTGTTCGTTCTTACCCCACATTTATGAAATGCTCATGGTCAGTTCACCAGAGTTACCACAAGTAGTAGACAATCTTAATGAACTTAAGCAGTTGGGGCTGAATTCCGTCTGTATCGGGCAGGGGGGTTGATAGATTCAACACCCGTATCAATGCAGAAGACTCACAACGTATGAAATTAACCACGCTTTCCTCTATCGCAACTCTCAAAAGATCTGGTTTCGCCATTGTCTTCACTCTCGACGCCGGAGGAGGGCCCCAAGCTGAGGAAGGATACACCAAACTTACCATGCAACAATTTTTTGATGTTGTTGAAGAAGAAGCATTCGCCTGGGCAAAGCTTGCTGAAGAATATCAAGTAGAATACTTTGCTCCTGCAAACGAACTTCCCAGTAAACTGCATAACCTTCTTGCTGAATATTCCGAATCAGAACGCCAACGAAAAAAAATTGAAAAAACAAATGAGTGGCACGAGTATATGTTGCCAAAAGTACGAGAAGGTTTCAAGGGAAAAGTTATTGCAAAGCTGGGAGACTATAGCGATGGATTAGACCCACAAGGGTATGATGTTGTTGCATATACTATAGGTCATAATTTTTTCACCGATCTTGAACAGTTTCGGCAACAAAAAGTAAAAAAGACATATGATGTTTCTATAGACCAAGCAACCAACTCAGAATGGTGGGGTGAAATCTACTTTGCCTATGAAGATCCATTTAATAATCCTAATGCGCCTCAAGAATACACCACCCTCGGCAAGCAATTACGAGAGCTCCAGGATGATTATCACCGCATTATTATCGAAGAAATTAATGCCCTCCCACCAGAACAACAACCAAAAGGACTAGCAGTTGGTGGTTATGCTCATGGCTCGTTGTATCCAGCGCTTACGGAAGAATCAAAGGGAGTCATAAACAATTTCTTCATGAGGTAGCAGAGTATCGTTTTAGAGCTGAGAACCCCATACTATCAGTAGGTTTTTATATAAAATATCTCTTCTGTACCGAAATGATAAAAAGCGAGATTTTATATGTGCCCGATTAGCTTTTCACACCAAAATAGGTATCGCTAACTTTACAGCTCAAGGTAAAGAGTAAAGTATTAAATTCTATTACATCCTTTCAGGAGTCTCTATTCCTAACAGTTTTAAACCCTGAGTGAGAACCTCTTTAACAGCTTTGATCAATGCTAGTCTTGCTAGTTTTAGATCCTCTCGTTCCTTCAAGATAGGGCATGAGTGATAAAAACTGTTAAAAGACTGTGATAGATCTAAGAGATACCTAGCAATAATATGTGGCTTATAACCTGCAGCTGCCTCTTCTATTGTTTCCTTGAATTTACTCAATAAGTGTATTATATCAATCTCTTTTTCACTGGTAAGCAAGTTGAGAGCCACTTTTTTAGAGTCAACTTTTCTACCGTATTTCTTCAGGATTGAATTTATTCTTGTATGAGCATACTGCACATAAGGCCCTGTTTCACCTTCAAAAGATATTGATTCTTTTGGATTAAATACAAAGTCTGATTTAGGGTCGTATTTAAGCATAAAAAACTTCAAGGCACCAAGACCAATAGTCTCTGAGGTTTTCTGCAGCTCTTTATCTGACATACCTCTATTTCTTTTCTTCACCTCTTCTCTAGCTAATTTAATAACCTCATCTATAAGAGTATCTGCATCAACCACGCTTCCTTCTCTTGATTTCATCTTTCCTTCAGGAAGGTAAATCATGCCATATGAGAAATGATAAAGATCTTTTGCAAAGGAATAACCTAGTTTTTCCAATATTTTAAAAAGAACCTTAAAATGATGCTCCTGTTCAGAGCCAACAACGTGTATAAGCCTATCAAATTTGTAATCGTTATACCTCTTAACAGCTAAATAAAGGTCTTGTGTAATATAAATAGAAGTCATATCTTTCCTTATAAGAACCTTTTTCCCCAATCCCTCTTTTTCAAGATCAACAATAATTGAGCCATCATCAGTTTTCTCAAAAACTCCTTTTTTAAGACCCTCCATAACTACTTCTTTACCTTTTTGATAATATTCAGATTCCTTATAGGTTTTATCTATTTTGACACCTAACCGATTATATGTCTCTTTAATTCCTCTTAAAGCCCAGTTATTCATCTTTTTCCATAAAGACCTTACTTTCTTATCACCTGATTCCCACTTTCTTAACATTTCCTGCAGTTCTTGCACAAACTCTTTTTCATGCTTTGCAAATAATACATAATAATCACCTACAAAATGATCTGGCTTTTTATTTGGCTCCTTATTTCTACCAAATTTTTGATAAGCTAACATTGATCTGCATATATGTATCCCTCTATCATTTATTATGTCAACATTTACAACAGTATATCCTATTTTCTTAAGTAAATTTGAGAGAGAGACTCCGAGAACAATATTTCTCGCATGCCCTAAATGCAATGGTTTGTTTGTATTAGGCCCTGGGGACTCAATTAATATCTTTTTATTCTTTTTCTCGAATCTTACTCCTTCATTCAATATTGAAAATATAGTATGTGATGCCAAAAAAGATTTTTTTATAAATATGTTAAGATAGGGACCTTTTGCCTCTGTTTTTTCAATAATATCATCTTCTTTTATCTTTTCAACTAGTTCCTTAGAAAATTCAACTGGATTCTTTCCTAATTCTTTAGAGGCTGAAAAGCATGGAAAGGCATAATCTCCTAAATCTTTATTTGGTGGTATTTCAAGATTAACCTCTTTCAACCCTGTATTCTTTTTAATAATATCAATTATTTTCTGCTTAAAGAAATCCATAAAATCACATTTAAGCTATTAGAATTTAAAGCTTTCGTATAAATGTATTCTAAAATATATAGATTTATCAGTACCTGAGTTTTACTCCTGCCTCTAATCTCCCAATATCCAAGTTATTCAGATCTTTGTTTAATATGTGGAATCCAATATCACCTTGACAGTATATATCAATCAGCTCGATAAGCTCATTTATAATAGTCTGAATCTCTTCATACTGTACCGGAGGGAGCCCTTCAATGTATATTATTCCATTAATAGTATCCTTACTTACCTTAGTGAAATAGTTTCTTTTCCAGTTCCATCCTCTGCTTAACACTTGAAGTGAATCCTTATATATTATTTCATTTTTTGCTGGTTTCACAGCACTCCCTAGTTCTTCACCTATAAAAGACTCATTGCCATTAGCAAATCCAAGAATAATATCCCCAAAGACTTTATCAAGGTCGTCATAAGCAATTGGGATCAAGTATTTTAAGGATATATAGTTACAGATGTCAACCAGCTTATTATGTTGCTCAACACTAGAATGCATCAATACTTCTCTTATAAGCCTTTCAACAGAGGTGTGATACTTTTTAGGCTCTATTCCAAAAGACCTGAAAGCTTTTTTCCATGAAGCTATATTTTGATGCTGTTCGATATTCTCAATTGTAAAATTACTACTAATGAATATTTCAACCTCTCCCAAAAGATCAAGAATCTCGTTATCCTCCCCATGATTAGTAAGCCCTTTTACAACAATTAGTCCAATATTAAGTCCTGGGAATCTGTCAAAGACCTCTTTTTCTATTCTAAATTTCATATCCCTATTAATTAGAACTTATATTTATAAGGTTTTCTGTGTTTTAGTAGCTGACAAAAGTAATTGCTTATAATATTCAGCTACTAAAATTAGAAAGATAAAACAATTTAAATTAATACTTTTGTCTTTCTCTATTTTATCTCTTAGATGAAAAACTTCAAATAAACCTTTGTTGTATTTGCCAACAGAGGCTCACTTAAGAATAATGCCCTACTAGCAGAGTTTTTTCTAGACTAACAGGTTTATCTAGACTAACTGGCTTAATTGTATCTGGTAGTTCTCCCATATGCCTGCATATTATTTCAAATGCCTTCATGTCCTCAGGTGAGTTAGGGTCAAATCCTTTTCCGTAATAAAAGAATTTATCACCTATTACATTTACATCACTCACTCCTAGATAAGCTCTATGGGCCCCAGGATTATTAGTGCTTGCCCTCCATGTAGTATAATGAGGTAATTGTCCCTCAGTTGTTATTCTATGACTTAGAGTAACCATTCCTGTCATAATTCCTCGTCTTCTTGCATCGGGATGAGTTACAACTTTATCTAAATAAGTGAAAGGAATTGTGTGATTTTCTTCTGCAATTTCATGTGTAGCATTTACTAATCCTAGTAGCTTTTCATCTTGGTCTAGAATACCACGAGCTTGTATAATAAAAGACAATGAACCCCTGTCAAGTATTTTACTATATTCTTCTACAAGTTCCATTGGAGGCTCTCTAGTGCGAAAAGCCTTATTCAAAAGTCCAATTTGTTCTCTCAAATCCAACCTTTGTCTCTCTAAAAATAAAGTATATGACATATTCTCCTGATTTATAAACCCTACAGGTGTAACTCTTTGCCCATTTCCTGAATAGCTCATTAGTCTCCCTCCATAAATAATATTATTTTAATTTTTGATTGTACTGAATCCTCATTTCTATTTTTAAATCTATTGCCCTAAATTGGACAATAAGAACATTTTTGTCTTATATAGGACAAATCCTCTTATAAAGAATATTTCTAGAATTATCTTAATAACATCTGTATTTTAGAACTAAATTTTTTATTCTCAGAATCTATTTTAGTATTAATTAGTTTTATTTGTTGTTTTAATCTGTCCAACCCCAAATTTCCTGTAGCGCCAACATGCTTTTTAGATTGGATGTTTTTTATTGGGTCTATTTTTGGCAAACTACTAATATTTTTTGCGACTTGTTTATACGCATCTCTAAATGGAACTCCCTTTTTTACTAATTCATAAGCGTGTTCCGTGGCAAAAAGATCTTGAGTGCATGCATTTATGCATTTTTGCTTATTTACATCTATTTTTCTCATTATTATTTTAAAAATTTTTAATGTAGAAATTGTTAATTCAAAACTTTCCATTAAAGGTTCTTTTGTTAGCTGTAAATCCCTATTGTAACCAGAAAGCAATTTTGAGATTATGCCTTTTACTAGAAACAAATTTGCATCGACTTTCGCAGCCTTTGCCTTTGTCAATTCAAAAACATCGGGATTTTTCTTTTGCGGCATTATAGAGCTGCCTGTGCAAAATTCATCCGGTAATTTAAAAAACCCAAATTCATCCATGCTGAAAAGTATTAAATCATTTGAAAGTCTTGCTACATCATTTATTACAGTACTTAATGCAAATATTATGACAGATTCTAATTTGCCTCTGCTGTTTTGTACGTAAAGAACATTATTCTGCACTTTACTAAATCCAAGCAAATCTGAAGTTAATTGTCTATCAATATTCAAAGGCAATCCATACCCTGCTCCACTCCCTAAAGGACACTGGTCACTTAGCTCATAAGCTTCTTCTAACAATTCCAAATCATCAATTAAGGCTTCTGCAAAACTGCCAAAATACAACCCAACAGAAGAAAGCATTGCCTTCCTTGAATGGGTATAGCCTGGCATAGGCACATCTTTGTATTTTTCCGCAGCATTAACAAGAGAATCTGCCAACTCTAAAACTAATTTTTGCACTTCATGTAATTTCTCTTTTGAATATAACCTTAAATCAACCAACACTTGGTCATTTCGTGAGCGCGCTGTGTGTATTTTTTTGCCTATACCGCCTAATTTTTTCGTTAAATAGCTTTCAATTGCGGTATGGACATCTTCATCCTCAAGCTTTATTTCAAATTTATTTTTTTGATTTAATTTTAAAATTTCAATCAATGTTTTTTTTAACTTTGTTAATTCATCTTTGCTTAATATTCCTATCTTATTTAACATCATTGCATGGGCAATACTGCCGTAAACATCATATTTTATTAGATTTTTGTCTAATAAATAATCATTGCCTACTGTAAATTTTTCAATTTCCTCATTCAATTTGTAGTTTTTTTGCCAGAGTTTCATTTTTATATTATATAAAATTAAAAAACTCTTTTTTTACCTTATCAATAGTTATTGAGTTTATTTTCGCTATTCTCTTTTTAACGATGCTTTTTTCTAGAGTAAATAATTTAT
>CAZBGH010000078.1:0-7873 GCA_964491335.1 uncultured Methanosarcinales archaeon
TATATACAGGACCGTTTATTAGAGTTCCATTATTTCCGTATTGTGAGCTGTCTATTACAGTATTACCTGTTCCGTTATCAAACCTTAGGAATAAAACAGTTGATGAATTAGGAGTAAACTGTGAATCATTCAATAGCCTAGTAGCTTGTGAATTATTTTTATATAGTGTTACATTAGCTCCAGTGCTATTAGTATTATTATAAGTACCTTTATCAAAGTCAGTTTGGTTTTGCTCAATAAAAGAAGCGTTCTTATCTAAATTAGTGCCATTAACAAACACAAATATTCTATTGAAAGTTAAATTAGTTCCATTACTTAAATTAATGTGACCATAAACAAATACTTTTGTGCCACCAGTTGCATTAACAAGGCTTAAGTTTGCAGTTATATTTATAGTTCCATTTAGTATAGTATGATTGCTGAAGCTTGTTGTATTAAATGTAATATTAAATCCATTATAAACTATTACTGTACAATCTTCACATAGTACATTGTTCTTATATATTCTAGGTGCAGTTACATTTATGTTATAGAGTGTAATGTTAGCAGAGCTGTTAATGCTTCTATCAAGAGCAGCAGAATCTATAGATATAAAATTATTTCTAATTATAACATATGTATCAAAGTCAGCACCATTTGCAGATATATTATTTATCCAAACAATCTTGCCAAAGGTAGTATTTTCAAGTGTTGCCTTACTTATGTTTGTAGCATTTCCCTCATCAAAGAAGTTTGTCGTGTTGCCTTTAAAGTTGTTGTAAGCAGCATTTGAGACATTAAAGAAATCAACAACAGATATTACAGGGTAATTATTAATAGTACCGTCGCATGTTACATTAAAGTAACCAGTTGTTTTGTTAGTAAATGTTAGATTATAATAATAAATTCTGTTATCGCTGCTATAACTCATATTAACTATTGCACTCCAGCTTCCAGTGCTGTTTTGTGAGAAACTGCAGTTAATTCCAGAGCCATTTATTGGAGCATAGCCATCAGTATAATTTGCAGTAAAATTAACAGCTCTCTTTACAATTGCAGCGTTATCATCTGAGCTATCTCTAATGCTTAGATTACTTATAATGGTAAAGTTAATTGTTACATTATTTAGTATTGGTGTATATGCAGTATCAGTTGTATTAAACTCTGCTCTGTATTGGAAGTATCTGTTTGTATTATGAGCAATAATGTCATTAGCAATAAAATTCCTTGTTCCTTCTATTGCAAGATCATAGACATGCTGTGGTGAAAGTTGTTTGATTGAGGCAATTTTTTCCCATTTTATTGAGCCACAACCATTTTCTAAATTACTATTATTTAAATAGTAGTTCTGTCTATTAATTTCGGTAAGGTCAATTTGGATGTCATTGCTGAGAAACTCTACTGGATCGAGTGACCTTATCTTTTTATCTTCTTTTTCACAATCTGAGGTATTGAACTCTTCTAGGATATCCACTTCAGCAGAAGCTTTAAATATGCGTTCATATACATCTTTATATACTTTATCATATGACCGCGAGATAATCATTATGGGTTCATTAACATGCTTCTGTGAACCCTTTATATTTTTATTATCTTCTAAATTGTTTATTCTAAGCAACGCTATCTTTTCAAAGATGCTACTGCCCATAATATTTAAATACTCTTCTTGTTTACTTTCATTCTGGAATAATAAAATGGGAACTATAACAATTTCATTGCCTGATGAATTGGAGAAGATTATGAAGGAATTCAAATTAGACTGGTCTGAGGTAGCTGTGAGAGCCATCACTGATAAAGCTGAAAAGTTGAAGAGACTTAAAGAGATTTCATCCAAAATTAAGATCTCTGATAAAGATGCTAAAGAGTTTACTGATAAAATTTCTGAGGCAGTTGCAAAAAGATTTTTAGAGGAAAGATAAATGGAATTAGTGGTTGATGCAACTGTTTTATTTGCGGCTATTATTGGTAAGGGTAAAACACAGAAATTATTTTTTGAGAATAAATTAAGATTAGTTGCATTGCCATACTTAACTGAAGAGTTTAACAGGAACATAGGAACAATTGCTAAGATTTGTGGTATCTCTGAGTCTGAAGTTATTGAGGAGTTTGAAATTCTCAAAAGAATAATTGAAATATTTCCTATATACCAATTCTCTGATGAGGTACAATCTAAAGCTGAGAAATTAGCCCCACATGCTAAAGATGTCTCATATTTTGCATTAGCTTTATACTTGGGCTGTGCAATCTGGTCAAGAGAAGAGGCATTCAAGTTGCAGAATGAAGTCAAGGTATATGCGACTGAGGAATTAGTTGATATGTTCTTAAAGGAATAGTCTTGCAGTGTAATCTCCATGCCTTCTTTTAATTCAGAAACCTTTGAATCAAAAGGTTTATATAGTTGCACAGTTTGTACAGGATACACTGAATTTAATAAAATCTCAGGAGGTACAATTATGCCAAATATAACATTATCTATACCAGAAGATCTAAAGAAGAAAATGGACAAATTGCCAGAAATAAACTGGTCTGAGGTTACAAGAGAGGTTTTAGCAGAGAAAGTCAGAAGGCTAGTATTACTTAAGAAATTAGATAAGATGCTTGAGAAGTCAGAACTAACTGAAGAAGATGCGATCAGGCTAGGAGAGAAAGCAAAAGAGGGTATGCTAAAGAGATACAAAGCTCGAGGCTGGTAGATGAAATTAGTAGTTGATACTAACGTATTATTCTCCTTCTTTAGAGAGAATCCAGTTAGATCTATTATTCTTAATTCAGAATATTTAGGAGTAAAATTATTTGCTCCAGAATATTCAATAGAAGAGTTAAGGGCTAATAAATCAAAGCTTTTGAAATATTCAGGTCTTAAGACAGATAAAGAGCTTGAATTTATGATTACAACATTAAGGTTTTTTGTTGAAATGAAGCCAATAAGCTTCTTTGAGGAATTTAAAGAGGAGTCTAAACAAATATCACCAGATATTAAAGATTCTCCATTCTTCGCCTTGGCTCTGAAGCTCGATGCTGACATCTGGTCTAATGAGGAAAGATTAAAGAGACAATCCTGCGTTAAAGTATTTAATACCAGAGAAATATTAAAAGTACTTGGAAGATCTGCATGAGTTTTATTTAAATCATTTTCAATTCTAGGTACAGCAATCTCCATGCCTTCTTTTAAAATTGGTTCCCTATAGACAATAAAAGCAATATCTTTAAATATCTCATTATTCTCTTCACTGTTATGAGAACTGAAATTAATAATTATATAGTTGCTGACAGCGAAATCTGTCATGGGAAGCCAACATTCAAAGGCACTAGAGTTATGGTACATTCTATCTTGGAAATGCTCGAAGCTGGAGAAAGTTTCAAGGGCATTGTCGAGGCTTACCCATCTTTGACTGAGAATCATATCAGGGCAGCTTTGCATTATGCTGCTGAAAGATTGGCTGGTGAAAGATTTGTCCATATCGAAACTTAAATTCTTTGCTGATGAAGATGTTGATGCGAGATTAGTTAAATCTTTATTGGATAAAGGAGTTGATATAAAATATGCAGCAAAGGGTATTAGAAATTCTAGGCTGTATTCATTGGCATGCAAAGAATCAAGAGGGATATTAAGCCGTGATAAAGATTTCTTGAAAACCTCATTGTTCTCACCATCAAAATTACCTATGATTGTAGTTCTGCGTGTACATCCTCCTGTATGGTATAAGCTTGAGCCATTAGTCTTGCAGTTCCTGGAAAAATTCTCTGATGAAATGAAGGGTAAAACATGGGCGATTAGAGAAGATGGTTTTGCAGCTGCAGACTGAGCTTTATCTTTTGTCCTAGGCACTGCAATCTCCATGCCTTCTTTTAATTCAGAAACCTCAACCCATCTAGTGCAGTAGCCATTTTGCTCAAAATCGTCATATCTGGAAGTATTTTGAGCGCTGGAGGAGGGAACTTCGCTTTCAGGCTCAAAACCAAAGTTTCGAACCCTCAAGTCTGTGAGGACAACGGATTCTGAATCCGCTGCAGTACCTGGTTGTGCCACTCCATCTTTGCTCAAATTACGGTGTGAAACCGAAAAGTTTTTATATTTTGGTGTTTTTATATCATTTAGTCTTGTGAGGACAGCGGATTCCGTTAAAAGTACCTGATTGTGGAACTCCGTTTTTATTTCTTTCTTATTCCAGAAAGTGTTTGCATATTTATCACACTCTTCCTTGGTGTATAACTTAGCTAGGTAAGGATGCTCTGGGGTTGTGTTAATTGCTCTGCCAGAAATTGTTTTTAGCTCTCTTATTGGCTTTATTCCATGGTCAAGAAGTGCATTTACTTTCTTAGGGGCTAGCTTGCCAGTATTTTCATCTAGACTTAGTACATAATCCTCTTCCTTAATGTCTTTTATCTTCTTCTTGCTAGTTATGTAATCAATTACTCCACAATCAAGGCTTGGGCAGAGCTGCTTGAATTCGCTGATTGGGATTATTGAATTTTCATTCTTTTCTTCCAACTCGCTTCCAACTTTACTATCAGAAAGCTTTAAATAACTCTTTAAATTAGTGTAGTTAAATGTGGTCAGTGTTTTCAGTGAACGGTGTTCCAATAAGGCTGACAAAAGAACGTCTTGGGCATATTGCTCGCAGGCATCCTGAGTTAAAAGAGGAGCACAATATTTTAGAGACTTTAAATAATCCTGATCTTGTACAGCAAGGAGATGCTGGAACTCTTCTGGCTGTAAAGAAGTTTGACAAAACTCCTTTAACTGAAAATAAGTATCTTTCAGTTGTTTATCGTGAGGTAACTCCTCAGGATGGATTTGTGTTAACTGCTTACTATTCAAGTACTCTAAGACAGAGGTTGATAATATGGAAGAAAAGTTAGTTGTAGAGAAGCCTGAGCAGGTTTCATGGGAGTATGATAATGAAGCTGATGTATTATATATTTCATTTGATAAGCCGCAGCCAGCTCTTAGTCTAGATTTAGGCTCTGGTATTGTTGCAAGATACTTAGAAAAGTCACATAAAATAGTTGGGTTTACAATCATTGGCTTGAAGAATGTGTTAAAACCAGCTGAGTAATCCTTTTCTTCCAACTCGCTTCCAACTTCTAACTTTTTAACTTTATTTTCCACAATATTTAAATATGCGTTTTTATTGCTTAATCTAGGTGAGCTTAAAATGGCAGAGTCATTAATTGTTAAAAGGTTAAAGGATGTTGATAGGGAATTGCATTCTATAATGGATGAGTTGGAGCCTAAAAGCTCTGTAATGTCTTTGGAAGAGCTTAGGGAAGCTATGAATAAGTCTGCTAAATCTTTATCCTTATCAGAATTAAATAAGGTCATGGAGCGCGATAGATTATCAGAAGAAGATTCTACAAAATTAATACGCAAGATGCGTGATAGGAAGTACGACTTATGAATAGCGTTACTTTGGACACTACTGTTCTTGCAAAGGGTATTGTTCCTCCAAGGCGAAGAAAGAAAGACATTATCTATCAGGAACAATTTAGGCTCTTTACTCTCGCAAAGTCTATTATCATCAAAGTTGAAGATAGAGCTTCTGTTATGAGTGTTCCTTCTGCCGCTGTCGTCGAAATTGCAGCTGTAGCTGCCAGGTTGACAGGCAAGGAGGAAAGAGGAATTCAAGCTTCTGACTATGTCAAAAAGCATGGAAATATTATTTTTGATATCGAGCTTCTTGACAAAGCTGTCAATATCGCTTCTTCCACAAAAATCAGCGGTTTTGACAGCATCTTCATCGCCTGCGCCCAGCTTACCAATTCCATTCTTATCACTGATGATAGAAAGATGTTTGATGCTGCTGTCAAGCTTAGTATCAAAGCTAAGCTTTTGAGGGACATGGTTTAGGTAATTGACTTTATTTTCCACAATATTTAAATATGCGTTTTTATTGCTTAATCTAGGTGATATTAAAATGGCTGAGTTAAAGGTTGAAATTCCTGATGAATTAGAAATCGGATCTAAAGAGCTTAGCAAAGACGAAATAAATTTTATAGTTTCAAAGGCACTTAAAGAGAGATTATCTGAAAGATTAATGTTCAGAATTGTAGATGAATTACTAAAGAATTCTGAGATTACAGATGAATTAGCTTTGAAGTGGGGTTCTGAACTAAAAGAAAGGGTCGCTAAGAGACATGGATTATAAGGTGTGCAAATGTTAGAAGAGTTACCGAGAATTCTAATATTGGATGCATCCATTCTATTTTCTTTCTTTAAGAAAGATTCTGTTAGAAGAGGAATCATTGAAAAACTGTCCGAATCAGGTTGCAAATTAATTTCTCCAGAGTTCGTTTTTAAGGAATTAGTTGACAATAAGGAAAGGATAAAAAAGTTCGGTAAAGTTAATGATCTTGCGTTTGCATTTATGTTCTCTTTGCTTGATAGTAAAGTAGAATCTTTTCCAGAAAAGGTATATAAAGAATTTCTATCAGAAGCAAATAAAATATCGCCCCATGGTGAGAAAACTAAAGATGATCCATACTTTGCCATGTCGTTATCACTAAATTGTGCAATTTGGTCTGATGAATCTGCATTCAAACAGCAATCTAGGGTTAAAGTATTCAACACAGAAGAATTATTTAAATTACTTAGAGAAGCTAAGTAATCGTTCTCTTCCAACTCGCTTCCAACTTCTAACTTTTTAACTTTATTTTCCACAATATTTAAATATGCGTTTTTATTGTTTAATCCAGGTGATATTAAGATGGCTGAATTAAAGATTAAAATTCCTGATGAGTTGGAAAAAGAAATGGAAGAATTGCCAGTAAATTGGTCAGAGGTAGTGCTTGAGGCAATTAAATCAAAGGTTTTTGAATCACATCTCTCTAAGTCTAAGGCTTTGCAAAGGGCAGTTCTTGAAGTGTTGGCATCTAAAAGTAGGCTAACCAAGGAGTCTGCTTTAGAGTTCGGAAGGAAGATTAAGAAGGGCAGGTTTAAAGAACTCAAGGCGTTGGGATTAGTGTAGTTGGAGTGGTTCTTTATGTTGCTGGTAGTTGATGCAAATATTGCAATATCCATGTTAATATCTAAAGGCTTAAAGCATAAGATGTTCTTTTCAGAAAATGTAGAGGCTAATTCGCCTGACAGGATTTTGTTTGAGATAGGCAAGTTTCCGATAATTTTAAATATAGCAATTCCATTATCTATTCTATGAGAGTCGAAATCAGCGAGCACATCGTTGCGGATAGCGAAATCTGTCATGGAAAGCCTACTTTCAATGGCACAAGAATTTTGGTTAGCGATATCGTTGAGTTGGTCGCTGTCGGCGAAAGTGTCAAAAGTATAGTTGAAAGCTACCCCGGCTTGACTAAGGAGATGGTAAGGGATGCCTTGGAGTACGCCGCCAGACTTGTTAGAGGGGAGCGTCACTATGCCAAAGTTCCTGCTTGACGAGAACATAAGAATAGAGATTAAAGAATTTCTCGAATCAAAGGGTTTTTCAGCAGAGTATGCTGCCAAAGGCATCAGCAATGGCAGGCTAGCTTCACTGGCAAAAGAGAAAGCTCTATTGTTAGTCTCCCGTGATTCTGATTTTCTTAACAAATCATCATTCCCGCCAAAAGAATTTTCTGGGATGATAGTTTTTGTTATCCATCCCCCAACAGTTGAAAGGCTTGTTAAAGCTTTATCATCACTTTTAGCTGAAGTTACAGAATTCAAAGGTAAACTATTTATAGTTGATGAGGAAGATTTTGAGGTAGTTGATTGATCCAAAAGTTTATTTTTATTCTTATTAACCACAACACCAGTTACCACATCCACCAAACTATCATCAGTAATGCTAAACCCAACTGGGCTTAATGTACTATTTCCAAGGTAAGTCCATGCACCCCATGTAATATTATCTGAAGATGTTCTATAGCTAAGGTTTAGTTTTAAGGCTCCTCTTTC
>CAZBGH010000079.1:0-7815 GCA_964491335.1 uncultured Methanosarcinales archaeon
CGCTACTTCCTCCAGAAGCAGCCTACAAAACTAAAGTTTCCAAAATTTAAAAAAATTGTAATTGGGCTTAATACTGGGTGTAACCCCCGGTGGAGTACTAGGATGTGGCCTGATAGATATTGGGTAGAACTTGCCAACAAATTAAAAGCTAAAGGTTATGATGTAATATTCTTAGGCGGCAAGTTAGAGGATTCTAGAAATAAGGAAATGTCAAAAAAGACTCAGTCGTATTATTTTGGTGAGCAATCCTTTCATGATTTTGTAAATATTGTTGATCAGTGCAAATTAGTTGTGACTGCTGTTACAATGGCAATGCATGTTGCTATTGCTCTTGAAAAAAATCTAGTGGTCTACAATAATATATTTAATAAACACGAGTTCGATCTATATGGCTTAGGAAAAATAATACAGCCTGAGCAAGCATGTAAGTGTTTCTTTAAGAGTGAATGTACAGAGAAGACATGGTGTATGGAAACTCTAAAACCAAATCTTGTTGTCAGGACAGTTGAGGAAGTACTAAAAGAATTTTAAAAAGTTAGAATAAATAACCAATATGGAAGCAAAAATTAGTGTTAGCTGGCTGCCAATAAAAATTAATGAAAAAATTCTGAATAAAGCATATAGTAATGCAGCAAAGGCAAGTAAAAAGGTTCTTGTTCTAGTGATAGCCACTAAACCTTGCTTTTATAAGGAATGGAGCCTGATGTATGAGTGTAATAAAAGAAATATCCCCTTTATAGTGTTAAACACAGGCCAGCATTTTGATAATCTTTTAGGTTATGGAATTAAAGAATTCAACTTTGAAGAGTATCTTGCAGTAGACTTCCAGATTAGAGGAGATCTAAGCCAGAAATCGTCAGAAATGTTTGTTAAAACAAGATGGCTTGCAGCAGAATTAAAGAAGAAATATCCAAATGTAGAGAGCTGGATATACGTCAATGGAGATACTATCTCATGTGCAATTATACCATCAGCATGGCTCTTCTCAACCAATTATAAATCTGTGCAGGGCGAGGCAGGTTTGCGTGGAATGTCTCCTGAGTCTTTTAGGAAATTAAAAGAAAAGCTCAAATTTGAGCAACTTGTAGAGCAGCAATTTAATGGGGCATGGTTTATTGACAGAAGCGAACCATTTCCAGAGCAGTGGGACACTTTTGTTGCATCAGCAGGCTGCCAGTACCATTTTGCTCCCATAGCATTAAATAAAGAAAATTTGGTAAGAGAAGGCTATAAAGAAGAAAGGATATTTGTAACAGGAAACACTGTAGTTGACGCAGTAAATCTTAAGAAAAGGGAGAAATCTGCCAATAGTATTTTTGCTCAGTATCCCAAACTAGAAAAAGGAGAATGGCTAAGAGTTGATATCCATAGAAGAGATAATCTAACAGAGCACAGGTTTAAATCAATAATTAATGGTTTATTAGATCTTGTAAGAAATGGAAACAAAGTTGTTTTTGTTGAATTAACAGCTTCTAAGTTGGCATTAGAGCATTACAAAATAAGAGATAAATTGATACATTTAAGCAATACAAACAAAAATTTTCTTTTTACTCAATTATGGAAAGAATATTCTCAAGTCATTGAATTTCTAGAAAGCAAGCATTGCTGGGCAATATACACTGATTCTGGCAGTATGCAGGAAGAAATGAACGAACTTGGCAAGCCTTGTCTGACAGCCAGGTTTAACACAGACAGACCAGAAACAGTTTTTGAAGCAAAAAGCAACCTGCTAATTCCCCCTTTTACCAGCAATTTTGTTTCGGATAATATCTCAAAAGTTTACCATGAGCAAAATTTAAGAAAGAAAATGAGCAAAGCAAAAAAAATCTATGGCAAGAATGTTGCCAGGAAGACTATTGATATTCTTGAAAAATTATGGAAAAATAATGTTTCTCTCTTTACCAGCTCACATGAAGATCTAGGTTTATGGAAGGAAAAAGACCGCATGAAGTATCTCTAATTATAACAAAACTATTCATTCTAGAACCTAGTTCTCATAAACATTCCAATATCCTTAAATATAGTGCCTTGCAGCGTGCTTTTTATTATTCTGTTAAATATGTAAGAAGGTCTGAGATAAAATTCTCTGTAAGCCTGATGATAATATTTGTTTAGAATTTCCCAGCTTATGTTTGGGTGGTTATAGACTGGTTTTCTCTTATGGAATGCATAATCGTCCCAATTATAACTTTCTATATACTTACCTTTCCATTCCTCATAAATAATGGTAGATGGTAAAGGGATCATGATATCAAATTTTGCAATGTCTGGGTTAAGTTCCTTGGCGAAATCTAGTGTTTCCCTCAGATTTTCTTCTGTTTCATCAGGCAGACCAAACATAAAGAAGCAGATAGTCTGGATACCAACCTTTTTGCATAAACTAACTGCCCTGCGTGCATCATCAGTTGTTGTAGCTTTATCAATGCGTTTCAAGATCTTATCATTTCCAGATTCTACTCCAAAAGATACTGAATAACAGCCAGCATTTTTCATCATCATTAATAACTCTTCATCAATAGAATTAACTCTTATTCCATTTGAACACATCCATTTCATGTCTATCTTATTATTCATCATTAACTTACATATCTCTTTTGTCCTAGAAGGAAATGTTGTAAACATATCATCCACTATATGGAATTCTTTGTATCCTCTTTCTTTCAATGACTTAATTTCTTGAAATACCCGCTGAGGGCTCTTTACTCTAAAAGTCTTACCCTGCACTGATTTTGTACAGTAGACACATCCAAATAAGCAGCCTCTAGAGGTTTCAAGAGGGGCAACAGGGGATCTTCTCTTAAGGGTATATGGTATTTTATATGCATAAATGTCAACAAGATCATAATCTGGCATAGGCGTTTTGTCTAAATCTTTTTCAAATGCTCTTGGAGGATTTATAATAATCTCTTTTTTTTCATTCTTATAAGCAATGCCTTTCAAATCTTTTAGCTCTTGTTTGATGATGTCATTAATGGCGTAATCTCCTTCACCCATAATAGCAATGTCAATATCTTTTTCAAGTACAGATTTGGGATCAGAAGATGCATGTGAACCACCGGCAACAATTAGTGCATTAGGGACATATTTTCTTATTATCTCTATGGTTTTCATGCATTGGCTGTAGAGAGCAGAAGTGAAAGTAATGCCCACAATCTCTGGCTGGAACTCCTTAACATCTTTCTCTAATGCCTCAAAAATGCCTTTCTCAATGAGGTCTAAGTCCACAAGCTTTACCTTATGAGCTTCTTCTTTAAGAGCGCCTGCAATTATAAGCAGATTTAATGGAGGATATTGTGGCACAGAGTACTTCACTTTAGAAGAGGCATAAACTTCAGTAGTATTGGGATTAACAAGCATTACACGTTTCATTTAACACCTTTATTATAAATATTTTAAACATAGGAATTCCACCAATCTCTGACTGGGGTTTTTTGACACTAATATTTAAATTAACTATAGTTAAAAAGTTATTCTTTATGCTATATAAATATTATGAAAGTTTTAGAATTTTTTGGAAGATAGAGAAAAATTAAATAGTAGCTAAAAAGCCTAATTTTCATGAACAATGATTCAAAGGTAAAATTCAGTCTTAATATTTACAAATGTGACAACTGTAGTTCTACTAATTCAAGGTTGCTCTATAACTTTAAAGAAGAGATAGACTCTTTCTATGATAAAAAGAAAAGACTAATCTACGTATTTAAGTGCAGTGATTGTAAGCTTATCTATGCAAAAGTATTTCAATCAAGTCAGGACAAGCAAAGAGTAGATGAGATATTCTTTGATGAAACATATTTACATCAAGAAAGTGAGAGCTGTACTATTAGTGATTTTAATGGGGTTCTTAATAAAATTAAGAAATATAGAGGATATGGAAGATTATTGGATATTGGCTGTGGTCAAGGTTATTTTCTGAAATTTGCACAAGATAAGGGATGGAATGTAGAAGGAATAGAAACGGCAAAGAATGCTGTAAGGCACGCCTTAAAATTAAGGCTTAAAGTAAAGAATAAAAGCCTTGAGGATTCTTCTTATCCAGATTCTTATTTTAGCACTATTACACAACTTGGATTAATAGAGCATGTTGAGAGCCCTAGAAAATTATTGCAAGAAAGCAATAGAATACTAAAAAAAAAAGGTGTGATAGTAATATTTACTCCAAATGCAGGAAGTTTGTTTCACTTCATGGCAGATATATTCTATAAACTTACTGGAAGTTATTTTGCTATTAAAAAGATTTATTATAGTAGACACCTATTTTACTTCACAAAAAAAACATTAACTGCCATGCTGAAGAAAGAAGGCTTTGAAATTAGAGAAATACAACTAGTGAGTCTAGATATGAATAAGCAGTTTTTTACATTATTTAGAAAACAAAAGTGGGCAAGAAATCCTCTGATTAAAATAATAGCTTATTTTATATTAGCATTATCTAAGCTTCTAAGAATGGAGACACATATGATTATTTACGCTGTTAAGAGTTGATGAAATGAAAACTCTCTGATAATGCTAAACAATCTTGTAAATCTTTATTCTAGATTCTTCATCAGAGTAAATCTCTTTATAACCTTCAATATTAGTTGGAATTTTAGATGGAACGTATAATGGAGGGCCATAGGTTTGTCCTGGATCCTGAGTAATAATATAACCTTTTGTCTCTAGTAATTTTTCAATAGAGTCTGTATAATAGTTGTTTGTGTAGTAAGTTATCACACTACTTACTTTATAGATGTATGCTTCATCAGGAATATAGATATTTATCCATTTAAATAATGGATCATATTTGTGAACTCCAAAAGAGAGTAATTCAACTTTATAAATCTCCGTTGCTATAAATCCTAACAGCATGCCAACTAAAAAAAATTTCCCAAAGGTTTTCACAAAATTTAATTGGAAAATCGGCTTTTGTATATGATTTACAAAACCGTATGCCCATAATATAGCTAGAAAAGGAAGCAAAGGGCTATAATATCTGGTAGCAGTATCACCAGCAAGAAAAATGTATAATACATGCAGTATTGTTCCAGATATAATAATTGCAATGACATATAAAGAAAATTTATTTTTGTTTTTATATAGGTAGTAGAAACCTAAAAATATTGGGATGGAAAAAATAATTATGGCAAAAATCCATAGGTTGAATGTAGCAACTATTAATGGGAAATCAAGATCAGTTATGTCCTTTATACTGTCACTTGAGATTCCGTAGTATGTAAATTTAATATCCTTATTCTCTTCTGGAATTCCAAACAATCCAAAAAAGAACTTTGCCAAAAAGTTCTTAGAGAAAAAGTTATAAACATTGCCTCCTCTATTAAAGGTATCGTCAAGTATCTCATACTTGTATCCATGAAAAATATTATTTAGCAGAGGGTAGGCAGGGTTGTGAAGTGTAACAGCATTTCTTATCATCCATGGAGCAATCAGGATTAAGGCTATCAACAGAAAAAGTAATATTTTCTTTAAATAATTATTAGTTCTGTATCTTAAATACAGTGCATAAATAATAAATGGGGAATAAAATAGAGCAATGACTTTTGAGTTATAAGCAAGGGCAAATGACAACGATGAAAGAATGAAATGGTTTGTTATAAGAAAATAAAAGCTAAGGAGTATAAAGAAAGCAAATTCATTGTCTAGAGTAATATACGTACTCATTGTTATGCTTAATGGAAGAAAAGCAAAAAATAATACAGAATAAAATCCAACTTTTTTACTGTAGAAAAGTCTTATAGAAATCAGATATATAAGAATCATTGTGAGTAAGGCAAAAATAGGGGAGATTAACTTCATTGAAAACTCTGCAGCAAAATAACTAATGTTTATGAATATTGAGTAAAGAGACGAAGCAATTATGTGAAACAGAGGGGTATAATGAAACAAATCAGCTGTAGGAGGCAGTGGGGTAAAGACAGGTATTGATTTAGTCTCAGCCATATATCTGACAATATTCGGGTGTACTGTTTCAACACCATTCAATGGAACAGAGACAAGAGATAAATAAACTCTCAGAATAAAAGAAAAAGTGATTACAGCAATAACTAGTTTGTCGAACTTTTCAGTGTGCAGTTTCATGAGGTAAGAGTTATAGAATTAGTATATATAACTTATCAGTTATTTTAAATCTCAATCTTTATCATAGTCATAAGGAAGGATGTAAAAATTATTTGGATCCCCATTGAAGTTAATATGAATGAGAGAATACCAATAGCCAAATTTTCAAAACCAAGAACACTAAAACCAGTATTTATCCACTTATAAAATATGAAAATGCCCAGCGATACTCCACTTAGAAGCAATACAAGTCCAAGTAAAAGCCCCCTTTCAAGTGTGAGTATTTTTCTGATATAGTTATTAGCACCTTTTCTTTCAAGAAAGATTTTTCCTACAAATCCTAAGGAGAATATTTGGAAGCCTATAATAATAACTAATCCAGAAAGCAATAAAGATAAATAACTTAATTTGATTGTGCCTATCTCTAGCCCTCT
This sequence comes from uncultured Methanosarcinales archaeon, assembly GCA_964491335.1. Taxonomy (GTDB): domain Archaea; phylum Nanobdellota; class Nanobdellia; order Woesearchaeales; family JACPIF01; genus JACPIF01. Next base: position 6,489 of record CAZBGH010000079.1, read on the forward strand.
AAAGAACAGAAGAGCAAAAGTTATAATGGCAATAAGCATTAGAGTAATTCCTGGAATAAGGAAAACATGATTAGGACTATTTAGTAACATGAACTTAATGTTCTTCCATGCAGCATCAATACCACTTAGTTTTGATTCCCCTTCTCTTGGATAATAATGAATAGGAACCTCTTTAATTTTTAGTTTTGCCTTTTTGCCCTTCAGGATCATTTCAGAGTTCAATTCCCAATTTCCTGATTTTAACTCCATTTTCTCTAAAGCCTCTCTTGTGAGTGCTTTGTATCCTGAGTAAGGATCTGAGCTATACTTTCCAAAGAACAATGTTACAAACATAGTCAATATTTTGTTGCCTATAATATGCGACAAGCTCATGGCCCCAGGCATTAATTTTCCCTCAAACCTGTTGCCATTAACAATATCACACCTTTCATTTATTATAGGGTCAAGAATTTTAGGCATCTCCTCAAAATCATAGGTGTCGTCAGCATCTCCCATAACTATTATACCTCCTTTTGCTTCTTCAAAACCTTTCCTAAGAGCGTTTCCATAGCCTCTTAATGGTTGATTTACTATAACAGCTCCCAAAGATTTTGCAACTTTTGCAGAATTGTCAGTAGAGTCTGAATCGACAGCTATTATTTCTCCATCAATGTTATTCTTCTTAAATACAGCATGTACCTTTCTAATGCACCTGCCTATTGATCTCTCTTCATTGAGAAATGGAATAATAACTGAGACTTTATGATTTTTAGTTGCTATTTTCTTAGCCATGTTTATTTACTTGATTAATAACTGTTATATAAAGATATTGTGTTTTGTAGACACTACACTTAGATGTAATATGGCATTTAATCACTAATCACAGTCAGTCAAAAAATCTATATTTTATTAAATAAAAAATAGCCATTATGCCATCTTTCCATGTTATTTTCTTTCCATGTTCAAACTTTCTTGGTCTGAATGAAATAGGTAACTCTTTTATCTTATAGCCATTTTTAAGAATCTTTGCTGTTATCTCAGGCTCTAAGTCAAAACCTTTTGACCTTAATTTAATATCTTTAATAACATCTCTTTTGAAAACTTTGTAGCCGGTCTCCATGTCAGTAATTCTTGTAAAAAAGATTAGCGTCGTTGCCCAACTAAGTATTATGTTCCCAAAATAATAAATAGGGTATTGAGGATTATGCTGTCTTAGAAATCTAGAGCCATAAACTACTTTTACTTTCTTATTTAGTATCGGTTCTAGTAGCTTAGGTATTTCTTTAGGGTTGTATTCTAAATCTGCATCTTGAATCATTATTATATCTCCTGAAGAATTTTGTATTCC
>CAZBGH010000080.1:0-3094 GCA_964491335.1 uncultured Methanosarcinales archaeon
TAAACCTGCTGTTAAACCAAGTCCATTCTTGTATAGCCCCTTATATATGTTCCACATACCCTTAAGTTGAGTAATCTGGCTTTATAAACCTTATGTATTTTACTACTTAATAGAGGTACTTAGAATTACTTAAAATACAGTCTCAAGGAGTTATTACTTGTCCACTGCAAACAGTTTATTATCTTTCCCCACATCAAAAAATCCAAGTCTAGCACCAGCATCAAGCCAGCCATGTGCATAGTTAATAGCTGCAAATGCTGTTACATAATCCTCTTTCTGCATAAAGTGTTTTGCGTCAGAATAGTACCTTTGAGCCATATCAAGAAAATCTTCAGCACATCGTATCCAATCAAGCTCTTTTCTTGGTGCTATTTTTACTTTTTCAATAGCTAGACCAGTCAGCTCAAGATATTTGTCAAGTTTTTCTTTAGTTATCTCTTTCATTATCAAGAGCTATTTTAGTAGTAATTGAGTTTTTATACTTTGCAAATATATGGAAAGCTGAAAAATGAATTCACTATCCATAATCTATAACACACTTAAGATTTAATAAGATAAATTGCTGAGTGCTTATCAGTCCGCCACATATAGCTGTACATCTTTGATTAGGCGGACATGGTACTCATGGAGCGAAGATTTATCTGAGCGACCACTTTGCTAGGTTATGGAAATACTCTTTTCCTAGATGTTATTTATATATTCTGCTATAATTAGGTATTAGGTATCCTTATTTTTTCTATTTCACACTTTCCAACTTCTCTCTCAACTCTCTACTCTTCTCTATAGCAATCTCTACCATTTTTTCTATATCTTCCTCAGATAAAGGCTCGTCGCCTCCTTTCTGCAGAGCACAGAGATTACCATTTTTCATTACAGCCACTGTCAGCCTAGAGTCAATTACTTTTTCCTCTTCGTAGTCTGCATCAATAATGAAATGCTCCCCTACTTTAAGCACTGTAACAGAAACTGGCTCTTCCTCAATAGGAAGCCCTTTGTCAATCAACTTTTTATAGTTAATCTTTTCACCATCAAACACTGGAAATCTAGTATTATTCAGAGCTGCTACTGCTCCAAGTGCTGCTGCATCAAACAAGTTTCCAGCATCATTAAGTGTAACAATATCAATCACACACATCCAAACCTTCCTGCCTTCTTCAAGGCATAATTTCTTAAAGTTCACCGCATGGCCCTCCCTAATTCCTCTATCTACAACCCTTGCTAACTCTATTGCTTGTATATCTGGCGGCCCAGCCTCAAATTCTGGAGATGATAAGGGCAATAGCTCAGCACCAACAATAATAGTCCCCTCTGCAGGAGTATCTGGATAAGGCACCCCTACTTCCATCTTTACTCCTACTAAAAGTTCTGTTTCCCCAATCTTGACTCTTGCAGAGCCTTCAGCATTCTTTGTAATACCGACTTCTATTGATATATCCCTATATTCCAATGGTTTCCTGCCATCCAGCCTTAAACCATTCTGCAAAAATTTGATAACGTGCTCTCTTAAGTCATAAATCATTTTTCTCACCCAATTCAAAACTATGATACTTTTCTTTCAGAGCATCCTTCTGAATCTCATAAATCTTTTTGCATACCTCTTTTGCCATTACAACAGCTTTCTTCAGCTCAGAAGGTGGTATCTGCCCATCCATTTGTAGCAAGGATACTCTTCCAGTTCTTGGTAGTACTGCCACAGGAATATCTGTCATCCCTTCAATATCTTCTTCCTCTTTTGATACATCAATCATAATTCTTCCATTGACATATCCAACAGCAACTGCACTTACCATATCTTTCATCACAAGCCCTGCATCTGAAAGTGCAATAGAAGCTGCACATATCCCTGCACACCTAGTACCTGCATCTGTCTGTGGAAATTCAATAAATAAGTCTACAACAGAATTTGGATACTCACTTAGCTCAAGAACTGGCAGTAATGCCTTTTCTGTCACTAGAGAGATTTCCCTTGACCTTCTTGAGCCACCTGGCCTTACCCTCTCTCCAGCACCTGAAAATGGCATCATGTTATAACTGCATCTAAGAATTCCTCTCTCAGGATTCTGCATAAATCTAGGATACAGGTTTCTTGGGCCGTAAACTGCTGCATATGCTTCAGTATTTCCTATTTTAAAATATCCTGAGCCATCTGCTCTTTTAATAATCCCCGTCTTAGCCTCAATCTTCCTCATTTCATCATCTTTTCTTCCATCTGATCTTTTCATGTAATTCACCTTCTTCTCTCAAAATTTCTAGGCCTACCAGGTGGTCTATCGTAATTGTAGCTCCTCTCTGGCCTCTGGTATCTTGATTTTTCATATTCTTTTCCATGTTCTATACTGCTTCTCTCAGATTTATTACTATCTTCATAGCCACTAGCCTCACTTCTTTCAACCGTCTTTATCCTGGATTTATTAGCCTCCAAAAATTCCTTAATCTTGTCAGTTAATCCAAGAGTATGCGCTTCATTCTCAATCTTTTTGATTGCTTCTATTGCAACTAACTCGTTCTGAGGCTCACCTTCTACCCATACCAACCCATTTTGTCCAACTGTTATTCTGCAATATGTCGCATCCTTAATCATTGTGACCATTGAACCCTGCTTTCCTATTATCCTTGGAACTTTATTAGTATTTACAGATAGTATTCTCCCTCCCTTTAACTTCCTTAGACCTGGCCCTCTCATTGAAAGGTCCACCAACTTCTGTGAGGTTACATTTATTATCCCTGTAACAATATAATCACCAAAGGTAAAGAATTGAGTCAGATCTGCACCTTTAGTTACAAATTCTGATGTTGCATCCTTAATATTCAACATCCCTGGATAAGCTGAATTAAGATCAACCCTCCATCCAGAGAACATAATATCTACAACTTGCCCTATGATAACATCGTCTCTTTTAGGCATGTACTTTCCAGACATAGGGATTAATTTTATTGTTCTTCCATCAACATTAAGCAACCCCAATCTTGAGGCAACTATAGAATCATTTAGCCTATAAGTTCCCTGCCCAGGAACAAAATCCATCCCTTCTGCTAATATTTCCCCTGGAACAGCAATCTGCTTATCCTCTATCATCAATTTACTTTCCATTTT
>CAZBGH010000080.1:3194-7733 GCA_964491335.1 uncultured Methanosarcinales archaeon
TTTACTTTCCATTTTTACACCTTATTTCTTTAATTTTTCTTATTTTTTTTAACTTGTATGTATGTCATTACTATTTTATTCGCAATTAAATTATTATTTTTAATTTTTTTGCTTTAATTATTTTTATGGCTTCAATATTCTCTATTTTTCTTTCAATACCTTTGTTTCCATGTTTCCACGTGTTATGCCATTTAGCTTGTCATAGAAATCCTGCTCTAAACCTCCTGGAATTTCTACAACAACAATCCAACTTCCATCTTTTTGCCACTCATCATTTAAGATTGTGCCAAATCCCTTTACTCTTGAATATGCTTTGGGAGCAAATTCCGCTGGAATCTTGACTGCTATCTCCTTGATCTCAAATTTTATTGGTAATATTGGCTTTAGCTTTTTTAATATATCCTGAACCTGCTCATGGACAGAACGAAACTCATCAACATGTACCTTTGCTTCTTCAAATGCATTTTCTAGCCTGGTTAAGGGATGAGGAAGGTGTGTTCTGGGATCAACTCCATTTTTATGTATAATCTCTAAAATCTGCTTCCTCTTTTGCTCTCTTAAATTATTTCTATACTCTATGGTCAACTGTATATCTCCTTTATTTATTATTTGTTTCGCCACTTCAAATGCATCAATTGTCTTAAAAACTGACCTTAAGGCATTTTCTGAGCTTTCCATTCCTTTTCCAGCATCAGAATAAACATGAGGAACTGCTAAAGCCTCCCGTATATCAGAAATCTTTCCTTCTCTGAATTTAATAGCCTTTTCACAATCTACCATTATTTCAAATGTTTGACCATGAGTCTTCAATCTTGCTGTTATTGCCTTATCAACACTTACCATTTTATAAACTTTTAATTTTAATGTCTTCTAAATGGAGAGTCCTATTTTAGTTTTTATTGATTCTATTTTTATTACTTTTTTGTATGATTATACTTTGCAAAGACTTACGTTACCTTGTATCCATGTCCTAATATTTATTTTGTTTATTTTGATATTTTTTATCCTTTGCAACGGTTTGTGTATTTTGTTTACATTTAGGAAGCTGTTGCTTCCTAGATGTCTCGGAACATAGTTCCTCAACATGTCCGCCACATATAGCTGGACATAGGAAATCTTTAGATTTCCTAGCTTCGAAATCCAAGGGTTTTCGAAACATCAATAATAGGCGGACTACTCGCAGACACCTTACGAATCGTTTGCGAAGTATTATACTATTCACCTATTAATGGAGTAACCGCACACACAAAAGTCACTCGTTTCCGAATTATTATAGTTAAAATAAACCTTGATGGCTAGTTTGCAGCTTGTTATTATAATTGTTATAGTTAAAGTTATTATTTTCCTTGTAATGCAAGTTATATGTTATTATTCTTAGTTTTACTCTCTTTTATTTTTTCTTTGCCTCTTTCAAAATTTTTTCTACTTTCCACTTTTCCACTTTTGCAAATTTTTTATCATCAGTTCTTATATATGCTGCATCTATCCTCTGCGCATTAAAGTTCTTGTCCAACATTTTTGACAGTGCACCAATACATAGCTTAAGGGCATCTTCTATTGTCATACTCTCTGAATATTCTTTATGCAATATTTCCTCTATCTCAGTCTCTCCTTCGCCTATAACAGTAGCCTTATATTGGAAATATATTCCAGTAGGATCTGTCTCAAATAGTTTTGGACCGTCATGATCAATTCCCACAACTAAAATTGAAACTCCAAAAGGTCTTAGACCTCCAGACTGTGTACATATCTGCTTAAGGTCGCATATATCCTTTACTATAGCTAAAGTGTCTATTTCTGAATCAAAAGTCACTCGATGCTGCTGAGCTGTTATTTGTGACCTCTCAATTAAAACCCTTGCATCTGACAATATTCCTGATGCTGACGCACCGATATGCTCATCTATTTGCCATATCTTCTCAACAGCCTCTGGCACAACCAAAGTATCTACAATTCGTTTGTCTGCAACTAGTAAAACACCATCTTTGCACACTACACCTATGGCTGTAGAACCCTGCTTGACTGTCTTTTTTGCATATTCTACTTGTAAAAGCCTTCCATCAGGGCTGAACATTGTGATTGCCCTATCATACCCCATTAATTGATGCGGCATTGGTTGCATTGTATTTTTCACCTCACTAAATCTATCTTTATTATCTTTATTGTACTTCCTCCTCTTTTGTAAATGCTTTTTGTAAGTACTTGATGTTGGCAGTTCTAATAGTTCCTGAGGTTCCTATTGACTTTATCTTTACCTCCTTATCACTGATTTTTTGTATATTATCCAAAATTTTTCTCAAGTAAAGTACCTCAGTATGATTTGCTCTGATTAACCCTCTTTTTGTGTTTTCATCATATTTTTCACGTAATACAGATATATTTAAACCTTCTTTTTCTGCTTCTTCTAGCATCACTGACCTTAACTCTTGAAATGTGAAATTATTCCTAGAGACAACTTCAAAAGCCACATAACGCTTTCTTATCTTTGACACTGACATAAGGGAATTATAATCTTACATGTTATTATCTTAAGTCTTATTTAAGTCTTAGAGAAAAAACGCACTATCCTTAATAGGATTATCAAAATATGCTTTTTTGGAATTTGTCCTTTTTTCTCTCTCGCAATAAAAGGACATTATTAAACTTTATAAAGGTATCGGTAATGCAAAGTAAAGTTCTTAAGTCTCTATTAATTTTTTAGCTTAATTGCAGGTATCAGCTCACCTGAAGGTGAGCTGGGTGCGAGTAGTCCGCCAGCCATCCCATCCATCACAGTAACATTTAAGAGGCGGACAAGTAGCTGAAACACACGATGAAAGTCCAAAAATCCAGAATAATTCCTCAGTATTTTAATATTGAATAAGGTATAGGAAAGTTGGCATAACATTTCTATATGATTAACTCTAAGTAAGCTTGGTTCAGAACTGTGCAAAGTGAAGAACTATCTAACATATATTATATTTTCTATACACTGCCATAAATATAGCTAGACTATACCTAAAGAATATACCAAAAATAAAAAATGAAGACCATGCACAGATAGATGTCTAAAGTACGGATTATTAGTAATTGCATGCTGAACATCTCGCCGAAGCTTGATGCTTACACACCAATCCTATCAACCAGCTGTTTTAGCCGTATCCTAAAGTATCTATTTTCAAGGCGGGTTTCGAGCTTAGATGCTTTCAGCTCTTATCCCTTAACGCGTGGCTGCCCTGCTTGCCTTGTTAGACAACAGGTGGACTAGAGGCGTCGAACCCTCGTTCCTCTCGTACTAGAAGATCCTTCCTTTCAGATACCCAACATTCCCAGTAGATATTAAACAAACTGCCTCACAGCGTTCTGAACCCAGCTCACGATCCCTCTATTACAGACACCAGAAATTCTATGAAACTCTGGATGCCTTTTAATGGGTGAACACCCCCACCCTTGGCCGCAGACAGTAAAAGAGCTTTTAAGAGCTTTTCACTCTGATTTTTGCCTCTTTTAATTCTGCACGGCCAGGATAGGAAGAGCCGACATCGATGTAGCAAGCCCCGCCGTCGATTTGCTTGGAGCAGCATTCTAGATCCTATAATCTGCTCTCTATGAGCTCTCGGGCGGGACGACTCTGTTATCCCCGGAGTAACTTTTCGGTCATACCTGGCCCCCATCAAGGAGGCACAAGTGTTCGCTAGGCCAGACTTTCGTCTTTGGAATCTGTCTTGTTAGGATTCCAATCAGGCTGGCTTATGCCCTTGCACTCTACATCCGATTTCTGACCGGATTGAGCCAACCATTGGGCCCTACTGATATAAAGTCAAACATCAAGAGACCTCCACAATAAAGATCTAAGATTATTCGTATCTTTTCAGCAGGGTGCCACCCCAGCCAAACTGTCCACCTGCAGTTGTCCCCATTTCTGAGTTAGCAGCGTAAGCTCCAGAGAATGGTGTTACATTGGCGTTTACACTTAAACTTGTGTTTAAGCTTTGACAACTCCCATTTACGCTATACACCAGAACTCACGTCACAGCTACAGGCTACAGTAAAGTTTCACGGGGTCTTCACTTCCCACTGGAAATCCCTGGTCTCTGCACCAGGAAAGTGTGTTCGGAGGGTTCTAACTAGGGACAGCATGGATCTCGTTACGTCATTCATGCAAGCCGTCATTCAAACGGCAAGGTATTACGCTACCTACCTCCCTCAATGCTGAGTTATTCTGAGTTATTTCAACATTGAGTTAAGAGAGTTATAGTTACCCCCGCCGTTTACCAGCTCTTAGCTCCATTGAAATAGAGTTTAAAGTACTGGCACTGGGCAGACGTCATCAGCTGTACTCACCTTTACAGGCTAGCAGCTAACTAAGTTTTTGTTAAACAGTCGGACCCATTTAGTCATTGCATCCTGCTCTCGCATATTGCTATACAAGAGCAGGAACCCCTTATACCGAAGGCACGGGGCCAATTTGCCGAGTTCCCTTAATTAGATTACACCTTCACACTTTAGGCTTCTCACCTAGGGGCACCAGTGCTGGTTCTGGGTATGGTTATCCAAGAT
>CAZBGH010000081.1:0-7579 GCA_964491335.1 uncultured Methanosarcinales archaeon
TCTCTACCTCCACCTAAAATAATTATTACATCATATTTATCTGATTGTTCCATGATATTTTACATACTCTGTTTTATAATCTTTGCAGCATCTAGTAAATCATTAGCAATATAATCTGGCTTTACATCAAATTCTTTATCATTACCCCTATGACCTGTTTTAAGTAATATAGTCTTGCATCCTGCCTTTTTCCCTGCAAGAATATCAGCAGTTTTATCCCCTATAAGCCAGCTTTTTTTTAGATCAAGGTTCAAGTCTTCTTTTGCCCTTTCTATTAACCCTATCTTTGGTTTTCTGCAATTACAATTATCTGAAACCGAGTGGGGACAAAAATAAACTTTTGATACTATTATCTCATTATCTTTAAATCCTTTCAGCATTACTTTATTCACTTTATAGAAATCCTCTTCTGTAAAATAGCCGAGAGCTATACCTGCTTGAGTTGTAGCAACTACAATTTTAAAGCCTAGAGTTTGCATTTTCCTGATGCCTTCTAAAGCATTTTTAATAAATTTAAATTTCTCAGGCTCATGTAAATATTCCACTTCCTCATTAATTACCCCATCTCTATCAAGAATTATTGCCATTGCTGGTATTTGCTTTTTGATATTAACTGAGATGGGAGCATTTCCATAAACTTCTATAACTCTATTGATAGTATTAGTTGTAGATTTTCCTTTTACTAAAGGTATTAATACAACCTCTCCACCCCATTGTTTAAGAACATCTTTACTTGTCAGATCTTCTGTATTATAGTCCTCACCTTTAATATAATAATTTGGCTTGATAGATTCAAGAGCTGCCCTCATTCTTCTCTCAGCATGAAATGTTACATAGTCAACACTTTCTAGAGCAGCTACTACTTTAGCTCTTTCTATTTCTGTAACAATTGGCCTTCCATTACCTTTGTACTCTTTAACTGAAGAATCAGTATTAATAGAAACAACAAGGATGTCGCATGCCTTTTTTGCCGTTTCAAGATAAATTACATGACCAATATGTAGAATATCAAATACTCCATTTGTTAAACCAACCTTTTTGCCTGCAGCTCTTAAGGGTTCAAGAACTCTAATTAACTTTTCTCTAGGGTATATTTTTGATTTAATACTCCTTGCCTTTAAGCTAGGTTTCATGGCCCTTAGATTCCTCTTCTATATACTTTTTTAATTCTTGTACATTTGTAGTAGCTGTCCCAAATTTCCCAACAACAATTCCAGCAGCATAATTAGCAAGCACTACAGCATCGACTAAGTCTGCACCAGCAACTAATGCAAGTGCTATAGTGGCTATTACAGTATCCCCTGCTCCACTTACGTCATAAACTTCTCTTGCCTTAGTAGGGACATGCACTATCTCTTTTTCTTGGCATAGTGTCATGCCATCTTTCCCCCTGGTGATTAGGATATTAGCGCCAAGGTCTAATAACAACTTTTTTCCTATCAATGTTATATCTTCTTCACTCTTGGGATCCATCTTGGTTATTTCACTTGCCTCTTTAATGTTTGGTGTTATAAGATAGGCTCCATGGTAAAATTCTGGGTCTTTCTGCTTTGGATCTACAATTACTTTTTTACCAGTTTGATGAGCAATTATTATTAATTGCCTTGCAAGAGATTTTGTTACAACTCCTTTTCCATAATCAGATATTACAATTATGCCAAATTGATTAATGTTCTTTTTTATATAGCCTATAAGTTGGTTTTCTATATCTTCTGAAATGAAATGGATCTTTTCATTATCTATTCTCAACAATTGCTGATTTTGAGCTACAACTCTTGTTTTCAATATAGTAGGCCTAGAATCATCAACAACAAGGCCATCAGAGTTAATTTTATTTAACTTTAGTATCGAATGCATTTTCTCCTTCATCTCATCATTTCCTATCACTCCAACAAGGAAGGCATTACCTCCAAGAGAAGCAATATTGTTTGCTGAATTTGAAGCCCCTCCTGGCACATACTTTTCATTATCTATAGTTACAATAGGGATTGGAGCCTCAGGAGATATCCTTAAAACATCACCAAACATGTACCTGTCAAGAATAATATCTCCTACAACTAGCACCTTTTTTCCATTAAAATTATTTACTAGGTCTAACAATTTACCATTATGCTTGTGTATAATCCTCATAGTTTGAAACCCTTTATTTGAATTTATTTCATACCTATATACTCTTTAATATCATTGATGCTAATAGGGGTAGCATTATCTCATGGTGGCCAATAATAGTATATCCTTTACCACCTCTTAATGTAGGCCTTTCTACAACATTTACTTGGGGCCTATAATGATGTATCATATCAAAATTAGCAGAAGTAAAACTCTCTACTTTAAAACCTAAATTTCTTACAATTGCTAAAGACTTAACAAAAATTTCAGGCATTATCACTGAAGAGCCAATATTTACTATGACACCTTCTTCTAACTCACTAATAGTGTTTGTAAAGAGCTTGAAGTCTTGATAGCTGGTCTTTCCAGTTGCAGCCCCGTCGCATTTAGGATGCTGGTGAATAATTTCTGTTCCAATTGCGGAATGGGCAGTTACAGTTATCCCATACTTTTTAGCATTATACAAAATGCTGTATTCCTTATATTTTAGATTCATTCTTTCAATTTGAATAATGATAGATTCAGCGTATCCAATATTATTCTTTGCGCCTTCTATTACAGCTTCATTCATGTACTTACCAGTTTCTTCCCACATACCAAATTTTCCAAATTCTAAGTTAGCAGCTACGTCCTCGGAAGTTTCTCCTATAAAAGCTATTTCGAAGTCATGGATACAGCATGCACCATTCATAGCAATGTGTGTAATTACTTTTTTCTTCATTAACTCAATTAAAATAAGTGATAACCCTGTTTTGATTACATGGGCACCTATCATTAAAATCACTTGTTTTTTATTCTTTTTCGCTTTAATAATATCTTTTACAACCTCTTTCAAATCTTTTGATGCGAGAATATTTGGCAGGGATTTCTCAAAATCTTTACTAAGAAAGTCAGGACTAGAGAAGTCTTTTATTGACACTTTATTCTTTCTCTGCTTAAGCGAGTAGGTCTTAATCTTAGAAAAATCAATAGCCATGTATTAAACCCCTAAATCTGCATCGAGTATTAATATTTAAATTATACTATTTCTAGACTGCATAAAGCTCACGCTCCAGTATATCACATATTACGTGTATTATCGCAATGTGCGCTTCCTGAATTCTAGCAGTATTATTAGATGGAACAATGATAGAGATGTCGCATATATCCTTGAGTCTACCGCCTCCTTTTCCTAAAAGGCCAATAGTTACTATTCCAATTTTTTTTGCTTCTTCGACAGCTTTTATGATATTCTGTGAATTTCCACTAGTACTAATGCCTACAAGTACGTCACCTTTTCTACCATATGCTTGAACTTGTCTTGAGAAAATAGTTTCAAAGTTGTAATCATTTCCCCAGCATGTTATCGTGCTTGCATCAGTCAAAGCTTGTGCAGGTAACCCAGGTCTTTCCATGCTATATCTAGCAACTAATTCCTCGGCAAAGTGCATTGCATCACAGGTACTGCCTCCATTACCACAGGTATATAATCTATGTTTATTCCTAAAAGCTTGAATGAGAATTTCAGTAACATCTTCTATCTCCTTAGTTAAAGTGTCTGCAACTATCTTTTTTGTTTCTGCGCTTTCCAGCAGCATGTTTTGAATATCTTCTTTCATATTCATAAAGTTTTCAGTATTTACTAAATTTCTTTAAGTGTATAATGGAAATTCTATAAAGGTGGATAACCGGTAAAACCCTACCTTTTCAGGTAGGATCACCCGGAGGTGTTGTTGAGTGAAGTTATACTAATATAGTTGGTATGAACTATTCATACTAAGTAGGGATAGGTAGTATATAAATGTTCCTATTGATAAGGATTTTAGTTATATCTTAAAAGAGAAGGTTTTTATTACTGTCTCTAATATTGTAAACTTATGAAATATAAAGCGATAATCTTTGACTTTGATGGAATTCTTAATGATACAGAAGAAATTAAATTCAATGTATGGAAAAAGGTTACTAATAAGAAACTCAACAGATTATATTATATTCAAAATCTCTGTGGACAATCAGCAGAGTTTATTGCACAGTCTTATAAAAACAAATACAAGCTTAAAAATTCAATTAAAGACATTGTTCTAAGAAATAAAAAATTGGCAAAAAGTATATTACTAAAAAATGTCAGACCAATCAAAGAGAACATTAAGTTTCTAAAAGAATGCTATAAATTAGTTAATATCAAAATTGGAGTAGCTTCTTCTCAAGATAGAGCTATTTTAATTCCATCTCTTAGGAGACTTAAAATTATAAAGTATTTTCATACAATTATAGCAGGACACGAAATAAAAAATCTGAAGCCAGCATCAGACATATATCTTGCTATTTGCAAAAAGCTCAAAGTAAACCCAGAAGAATCAGTAGTAATAGAAGATAGCCAAGCAGGTGTAGAATCAGCTTATAACGCAGATATTGGTTTGATAGTAGCTGTTCCAGGTTATTTTACTAAGCTACAGGACTTTAGCAAAGCTCATATTGTAATAGGCAAAAAAATTAAGCCAGTAAAAGGTCAGAAGCATCTTCTATCTATAAATGCTATAGAAGCCCTTTTCTAGCCAATAATTGATATCCTCAAGAAATATTCTCAAGAAGGATATAGCACATCTAGCCAATAATCCATAAACTTTATAAACTACTCTTAACTATAGTTAAGTATATGCAACATCTTAAAATGCCTCAAGAAATTGAGGTTTGGTATATTATACCAGCTATTAGAAGAGAATTAGCTAAAGCTCTAGTAAATGAGAAGATCAGCCAAAGAGATGTGTCTAAACTTTTAGGAATAACTGAGGCAGCAGTTTCTCAATATTTAAAAGCAAAGAGAGCAAAAGAGGTAATTTTTGACGAACTAACTATTGAGGAGATAAGAAAATCAGCAAATGCAATCAAAGCTTCAAAAAATAAGACAATCTCAATAATTGAAGAGATGCAAAGAATATGTAACCTAGTTAATGTCAAGCAATTAACATGCCATTTACATAAAAGTATGAATCCAGAGCTAAATGGTTGTGATGTATGTATGAAAGTCCCTCTAGTACAAGTTAGTTAAAATTAATTTAGGTAGAATATGGCAATAGTTCAATCAATAGGCATTAAAGAATCTTGGGCTGAAAAGAACAAGGAAGATTTTGTATTTAGAGCCCTTCCTGGCTTAAATGAAGAAGTTGTCAGAACGATTTCTAAGGATAAGAATGAGCCAGACTGGATGCTTAAATTAAGGCTAAGGAGCCTTGAACTTTTCAATAAAATGCCCATACCAACCTGGGGTCCAGATCTTTCAAAGCTAGACTTAAACAATATTAGCTATTTTGGAAAACCAAATGCCCAGAAAAATTCAAGAACCTGGGAAGAGGTTCCAGCAGATATCAAAAACACATTTGAAAAGCTTGGCATCCCAGAAGCAGAGAGAAAGGCTCTAGGAGGGGTAGGCGCTCAGTATGAGTCAGAAGTTGTCTATCACAGCTTAAAGAAAGAATGGGAGGAGCAAGGTGTTATTTTCCTGGACATGGATGAGGCATTGCAGAAGTATCCAGACTTAGTCAAAGAAAATTTTATGACGAAATGCATCCCTATTGGCGATCATAAGTTTATTGCATTGCATGGAGCTGTCTGGAGTGGAGGCAGTTTTATCTATGTTCCAAAAGGTGTTAAAGTAACTCTACCATTACAAGCTTATTTTAGAATGAATGCAGAAAAATCAGGACAGTTTGAGCATACTTTGATAATTGTAGAAGACGATGCTGAGGTTCATTATATTGAAGGCTGCTCAGCTCCACAATATTCCAGCAATTCTTTACATGCAGGCTGTGTTGAAGTAATTGTAGGCAAGAGAGCTCGAGCTAGGTATAGCTCAGTTGAAAATTGGAGCAAAAATACCTATAATTTAAACACAAAAAGAGCAGTTGCAGATGAAGATGCTACAATGGAATGGATTGGTGGTAATATGGGCAGTTGCACCACAATGCTCTACCCATGCACAATCCTTAAAGGCAATAGAAGCAGAGCTGACCATTTATCAATTGCATATGCAGGCCATGGCCAAAATCAAGATACTGGCAGCAAAGTTTACCATTATGGTAAGAACACAACCTCAGTTGTGAGGGCAAAGAGCATCAGCAAAGATGGAGGTATAACAATTTATAGAGGCTTGTTAAAGATAGGTAAAGGAGCAATTAATTCAAAATCAAATGTCCAATGCGATGCTTTAATCCTTGATGAAATCTCAAAGAGTGATACAATACCTTTTATTGATGTTAAAGAAGATAAAGTTAGCATTGGCCATGAGGCAACAGTTGGCAAGATTAATGATGAACAAATATTTTATTTAATGAGCAGGGGAATTAAGCAGGAACAGGCAATGCAGATGATAGTTTGTGGCTTTATTGAGCCAATTATTAAAGAACTTCCTTTAGAATATGCTGTTGAACTTAACAGATTAATCCAGCTAGAGATGGAAGGCTCTGTTGGCTAGTTTCTATGGTGTTTGTATAAAGCATTTTTGATATAAATAGGCATGATAATAAGGGGCAATGAAGATATATGGCATTAACAAAAGAAAATATCATTGACCTGTCAAAAAGAAATAGTGAGCCAGACTGGATGCTTAAGAAGAGGCTTAAAGCATTTGCAGTATTTGAAACAATGGAAATGCCAGAGTTAAGATACGGCTTGCATATCTTTAGCACTTATGGCAACTTAGATATGGACAAGCTTGATTTCAGCAATAAGCATGAGATAGAAGTCATAAATGCAGATAAAAGCATTATAGTTGAAAACATGCACACAGCTATTAAAAACAGGCCAGAGTTAATCAGGAAATATTTTATGACAGATTGCATTAAAGCAGATGAAAATAAGTTTACAGCACTACATGCAGCCTTCTGGAGCAATGGATTATTAATTTACATTCCCAAAGATACAGAAATAAAAGAGCCTGTTCATATAAAGCTAAAAGCGAAAGGTGATGTAATTGAACACATACTTGTTATTGCAGATTCTTCAAGTAATATAAATATTATAGAAGAAATATCATCGGATAAAAGCAATAATTTACTATTTAGATCAGGTTTAGTTGAGATATATGCAAAAGAAAATTCAAAAGTACAATTTGCAAGCATCCAGAACTATAGCAGTAATGTTTTTAATTTCACAATTAAGAGAGCTTTAGTTGAAAGAGATGCGAATGTTAACTGGTTAGATTGTGTCTTTGGCAGTAATATAACTATTTCAGATGCTTCAAGTTTCCTTAAAGGCAGTGGTGCAAGAAGTAATAACTGGGCAGTTTTCTATGGAGATGAATCTCAGCACTATGACTTTTCAATGAAATCAGTGCATGAAGCTCCTGATACTACTAGTGATATTCTTACAAAAGGTGTTCTGTCAAATAATGCAAAATCAATCTACCGTGGCTCTATCAAAATTCATCAGAATGCTGTTAGAAGTAATGGCTACCAGAAAGAAGATACTTTGCTTTTAAGTGATAAAGCAGAAG
>CAZBGH010000082.1:0-7180 GCA_964491335.1 uncultured Methanosarcinales archaeon
TTCCTAATAAGCAAATGACTTTTTGCAGTTAAAAGTTACGATTATTAAAGTCATTCGCTATAACTAATTATTACTTTTCCAGTATCAGCGATATAAAATGAACTAATCCTGAGTTACGTTGCTCTGCGACGCTTAGTATGTCAAAAACCACCAGCCATAGAATGGTGAAATTCAGACACTTAAAATAGAGCAGGTTTCATTAAACATTTTGTATACAACTAACAAATCCTGCTCAGAATATTGTGCTGATAACCTTTTCTTTTTCATCAACCTCAAATGTCTTACCAATAAAGGACTCTATAGCATAAATATTTGATAAGCAGTGTTTACTTATTTTAGATGTTCTAATCTTAGAGGGAGCAAAAGCCATAAAAGGAAGTAACTGGTCTGCAAGGTAATGATCAACTGGCGCTTTGCTACTTATTTCATCTATAAGCCTCTGCGCTGCCAACATTCCTATTTTTTCAGCTGGAATGCCCTTTTCTCCAAGTGCATCAGATCCTATTATATTGGGGTTTAGGGTGTCTATGTCATCTTTATTCCTAGAGAAAACAGCCCACAATACTATGCCTGAGCCTATTGAAGATGATTTTGAATATTCCTCTCTTATTTTGATTGGGCAATTATATTTAGACAGAGCAGCTTTTGCTGCCAAATGCTGCCTTTCTGCAACTTTAGCAGCCTGTAGATCTGCAGAAGCATGTGAAATACCTTTTATATACTGAAGATTAAATTGCTCAAGTAAACTAAATCCCTTTACTGTATTTCTTGTAAAAGTCAAGAGTTCATTGAGGTTTGAGAAATTAAAAAGCTGAAAATTAGGGTTAATTTCTATCTCTATCTTTCCTTGGCCTTTAGGATAATAGCCGCGTTGTCTTAAGCTAAGTTTAATAGTGGCAAATCTAGAGAGATGAGGAAGAAAAACATTAGCAAAGAAGTCATAAGGCTGGGCAAATTTTACGTCTGTACCCCCGATTACACTAATCCTAAATTTCCTATGAAATATTATAGGTAGTAATAAAGACTGAAGAAATAATGTTACTGAGCCTGCAGTCTCAAGATTAATTTCTAAAGAATTGCCATTAGGTTTTCCTGGCTGGAATTTGAGAGAGGTAGATCCTAGCTCTGCGCCTTCTGAACTCCCATTACAAAATTTTTCAGCTGCCCTCACGCACCATAAGTGCTGATTTTTTAATCCAGGCTTTTCACGATCTTTTCTTATATTATCAATTTCAAATGATTTTCCAGTAAGTACAGAGAACGCTATAGCTGTCCTAAGTATTTGACCTCCAGATTCCCCATAACTGCCATCAATCTTTATCATAGCCCCTCCTATAGTATATCCTCTATAGTTCTACATTATATAGTTCTACATTAATTACTATTTAATTCTGACTTGGTAAACATTCTGGCTTATAGCAAACGCAGTAAATTTTCATAATAAAATGGCATTTGCTATATTAGAACGAACTAACAAATTTTAGGGATATTTAATTCGTTCTCTATAGTACTGATTTAGTATAGTACCCATATCCCTTACCTACTAAGCAAACATTTTTATAAAAATGCCCTTTTTTTGGATATATGAACAAACAGCTTAGTATTTTTCCATTGATCCTTTTTATATTTATCTTTACTGCTCAAGCTCAAGCACAGGTTTTAGAATATAATATTTACGATTTTGAGATAAAATACGGAAGTGTGATTGCAGTTAACCAAATGGTCTTTATGGATAAAGTTAATATTAGCTCTAATATAGCTATCCCAAAGGATGCTAAAGGTATATTACTTTCAATCAATAATGAGAATATTGAGCCTTTAGTTATTGAAGATGATAAAAATAAATTTTTAGCTATAAACAGCAAAAATGTTGATAGAATAAGGATTAGCTATATAACCGAAGAACTAATAGACAAAAATGAGTTTTTGGCAAATATTGGAGCTAATTATGCTATAAATTTATTACAAGCAAGCTTAACTCTACAGCCTGGCACAGCTCTTGAGAAGCCTATAAAAAAAGGATACCAACCTTCTCCCAGTATTTACCCTAAGCCAGACAAAATTGATGTTGACGGCCAATCATTAATATTTATTTGGGAGAGAAGCAAATTAAGAATAGGAGATGAGTTATCTATATTTGTAAGATTCAAGCAAAAAGCAAGCTTATTATGGATAATAATTCCAACTGCACTGTTTTCTCTTATACTAATTTTCTATGTGTATTATTTAAGACAGCACAAGCAAAATAGCCAAAAAGCAGTTATAAAGAAAGAAAGTGGGAAAAAATAATGATAGTGTGTTTTTACATATTATGAAGATGACTGTAGTATTTACTATAGTATTTACCATATTATCAATAAGCACTTTGCCTCTAATAAGAGGTGAAGATAACAGCATAAAAGAAGGTAACAAAATAAAAGAAATAGCATTGTCAAGCAATCTTCTTTACAAAAGTAGAATCCTGCTTGAGAAACTGGATTTACTCTTTACCTTTAACCCCTCTATAAAAATTAAAAAGGCCTTATACTACGCAGAAGAAAGAATAGATGAAGCAAGGTTAATGCTAATCCATGAAAAGTTCGATAGAGCCTTAAAGTTTGATAGAGTCCAAATGGCCATACTTGAAAGTTCAGAATTTATTGATTGGATTAATGAAAATATCAAAGATGTTAAATCAGAGGACATTGAATCTGAATTATTAAATGTGTTAACTATAGAGGACAATATCAAAGAGTACGAATTTAATTTAGAGAGGCTACAAGCAGAAATTTGGATTAAAGGAGACAAAAAATGGGCAGAAAAGATGAACATACTACTTGAAATTAACAGAAAGAAGCTTAAATCAAGCATTGAAAATAAGAAATTGAAAACTGTAATAAAAATAAAAGCTGTAAATGGGATTAATCAGTCAGAAGCTGATAAGTATATTAGAGAATTGGAGAAGGATTATGGCATGAGTGAGAAAAAAAAGAATAGAGTATTAAGGTCATTAAATATATCAAAAGCTTATATTATAGATGCTAAAGAAAGACTTGAGACAGCACATGACATAGGCTTTAACACAGACGACTTAGCTGGTTCGTTAGATAAGCTACAGAAAGAAATTGAGGGTATTAACGAATCAATCAAACCTGAGCAATATGAAGAAGAGATGATGACTATTGCTGAGAAATCCAGAAATATAGCAATTACTATAATATCAGAAAATGATGAAAAAAGATTTGAAAAAGAACTGGTGGAAGAAGCTGAAAAGGCTATAGCCAGCATAAAAGAAATAAAGAAACATTATATTGAAGAGCAATATCAAGGGTAATATTGTATTGAAGACTAACTAATAAGATTAATTAACTATTGAGGGGTAATTCGTGAAGATAACAAGATATTAAAAGATAGAATGAGTAATAAGAGTAATGTGGGTTATAAAAGTAATAAAGCAACAATGCTAGTAAGAGTAACAAAAGTAATAAAAATCAAATACCACAAATCTATCAGTATTAGCCAGTAAAATTGATAGGCACAGTTCAAAATGTAGGTTAGCATCAATTCCAACGAAGTTGGTGCCGAACTTTGTTCGAGTATGTGAGCATCATTCAAACAAGCAATTACCAAGCGGAAGGGGATGTTCCTCACGGGAGGGAACCGCTCTTTGCATATTCCAGCTAGATGCGAGCCGATGCTAACCCGAACTTTGCGAGATTTTGAACGGTGCCAAAATTGATAAAGAACTATTAATAGTTGGTATTGCTTGATTATACTTTATATTTATCCAATGCTTCATATTCTACAAATCTTTTTTTCCCTGACCTAAGCTCTTTAAGCATAACTCTTTTACCAAGCGACACAACCTTATGTTCTTTACCCAAGTATTTAAAGCCCTGCCCTATTCTAAGATTTGAAAGCCGAAATAGTACACTAACTCTATATAGTTCTCTGCTTGTTAAGCTACTTCTAGAATAAAGTCTTTTGCTTATTTTTAATTCTCCTGGAAACTGTTTTTTCAGCTGTAACCCAATATTTTGTAAGTAGTGCTGCGATGAAACGTAAAGATCAATTCCACCCCTGACTGATTCTTCCATTGATATAACAGCCCTATTATCCCTTTTTATTTTATTCCTAACAAAGTTTATTAACTCCTGTGTTGGATTTCTAAGCTGTAATACCCCCTCAAAATATCCTGCCCTCATATTAACACTAAACTTTTAACTTATTTGTTTTTAACTTATTTGTATTTTCAGATTTTAATTAGTTTTATTTCTATCTTTTCACTTGGCATTTTTATGATTTAATATTACTTTATTCAGATTTCCCACGAGTGTGTATCCTGATGCCTATATGTCCGTTACATGAGTTATTATTAGCAACTCTTTGTATATTTTGTCTACTTTGTCCGCCACATATAGCTGGACATAAATATTAGGCGGACTAACAAGCATACACCCTACGGCTCGTTTGCAAATTATTATATTATCTTTCTACTAATGGACTACTGGCAGACACTATGCGAAACGTTTGCAAATTATATTATTATCTCCTAGTTTATTAATAACATTCAAAATCTTTATATAGTTTCCTATTGGGTTATAGGGAAAACGAGTAGCTTATCAAAAATTGAAGATTACTATCTAGACAGAGGATTAAAAGGAAGTAAATTGCGGAAAGCTTTAGAGAAAGATGAAGAGTACCAGAAAGTTTTAAAGAACAGAAAGAAAAAGCTATCATTAAAGTATCAAAAACCACCAGTCAGAGAATACTGGAATTCCGATGTTTAAAACTAAACCAAAAGATAAGAAAAGGTACGTTTTATGAACTAACTTAGATTACAAAATCTTATATAAGACCTATCAACTTAAGCAGAGAAAATTATCAAACGGGGACAGAAAAATTGTTAGCTTGATTCAAACTCAATTAGAGCACTACTGGAGAAAGCCGCTTATTAAGATATTAAATAATTTGTTAAAAAGATATTGATAGTATTGCTAGGAATTTAATAAATATAATAAAATGAAGAAAGCAAGTAAACCAAAAAAATTAGGTATTACTAGAATACAAGATAAAGAGAATATTAAACTCTTTCTCAAAAGAGCTTGGCATTTTATATGGGAGGAGGACAGCGTATGGAGCTGGCTGGCTAATATAGTCATAGCTTTTGTCTTAATTAAATTTATAGTTTACCCAGGATTAGGTTTTCTTCTATCTACAACACACCCTATAGTTGCTGTAGTTTCTAGCAGTATGGAGCATCCAAGTAATTTTGAGAAATGGTGGGAGCAGCATAAAGAATTTTATAAAGAATATGAAATCACAAAAGAGAAGTTCGTGCAGTACAATTTTCCTAATGGGTTTAATAAAGGGGATATAATGCTACTCAAAGGTGTTAAACCAAATAATATAAAAATAGGTGATGTGATAGTTTTCAATGGAGGAAAATCAGACCCGATTATACACAGAGTGATAAATCTTTGGAAGGAAAATGATGTATATTATATCCAGACAAAAGGGGATAATAACGCGAGGAGCATTGCAGGGTTAGAAACTAGGATTAAAGAAGATGCTATTATAGGAAAAGCTGTTTTTAGAGTCCCCTTGCTTGGTTATATAAAGATCTGGTTTGTGCAGATAATACAGCTTTTAGTTTATAGGTGACAATATGTTTTGCCTAAAATGTGGAAGTCTATTAAAACCTAGAATAGAGGGAAATAAGAATATATTAGTATGCAGCTGTGGCTATAAATCAAAGGATATTGCTGCAAAGATTAGTGAAAAGGCTAAACAAAAAGAGAAAGAGATAGAAGTAATAGAAAAGAGCCAAGACCTAGAAACTCTGCCTAAGATGGAAGCAAAGTGTGAGAAGTGCGGCCATAATAGTGCATATTTCTGGCTAGTCCAAACAAGAGCAGGAGATGAGCCTGAGACTAAGTTCCTCAAATGCGAGAAATGCAGCCATACTTGGAGGGATTATGATTGAGGGCTAGTATCAATACCATATATAGTTTGTAGAACTTTCCTAGTTCTATCAACAAGATCATCAAGTCTATATGGTTTAGGTAATACTGGAAAACCAAAATTATAATCTCCAGATCTAACTTTTGCTTCCACATCTCGTCTTTGTTCTTCTAAATTAAGCATCATAAGAAATTGATGTGGTTGTATGACCAATTGAAGTGCTTCTCTTTGACCTTGAGTGTACATTATTTGGGCATAAAACATAGCTTTTATAGCTTCTTCATTATCTGGGGTTCCTGTAAAAACAAAAGTGGGTATTTGTATAGGACCTGTAGGATTAGTTATAAGTTTCTCAAGAAACCACCCACCATGCCCTGGAGGCATTATTACATCTGCATAAACAATATGTGGCTTCCTTTCCATACCCATGATCTGTGCATATGCTTCTTCTCCATTAGCTGCTGTTTGAATACCTAAAGTTGGGAAATTAGCAGATAATACCTCATATAAAATATCTCTTTGTGGTTCCTCATCATCTACAACTAATAATATTGGTTTATTTGTTTCTGCCATTTAAATTCTAGGATGTGAGATATCCACCTCTTTATAAACTTTCCTATTTTTATTATCATAGAGTGGTAACTTAGCTAGCATTACTTGACATTGTTGTCAAACATATTAGTAAAAAGAAACTAATTTAAACACTTTAGATTTTTCAATAATCAGTGAAAGGCATCATGAATATCAAGAAAGTGAATATCGATAAAGTGAATATTAAGAAAGGCAAACTTAAAAAAGGAAAACTAATTGCTTTTGAAGGGCTTGATGCATCTGGTAAAACTACTCAAGTTAATATTCTTAAAGAAAGATTAAGTAAAGAGGGAAAATCTGTAGAGACTTTTAAATTTCCTACCAATAATACTTATTATGGAAAACTTCTGATAAGATATCTTAATGGTGAATTTGGAAAAGTGGAGGAGGTCAGTCCTTATTTAGCAGGTGTTTTATATGCACTTGATAGATTAGAGATACGAGATAAGATTAACAATGATCTAAATAAAGGAAATATTGTGTTACTTGATAGGTATGTTGCATCAAATAAGGCTCATATGGGTGCTAAAATAAAGGACAGTGACATAGAAAAGGCCAAAAAATCTCTCTTTAAACACGGTGCCTAGAATGGTCTATGTAACAGACACACATCCATTTTTGTGGTATATTTCTGAGGATAAAAGAT
>CAZBGH010000083.1:0-7169 GCA_964491335.1 uncultured Methanosarcinales archaeon
TTTGGGTTAGCAACATTTAAAGGGTTATATAATACTGGAATTTTTGGATTTACACTTACAGACCTCTTCTTAAATAGAATTTTATTTCCAGTATGGGTATTTTATTATTTGACTTTAATGAGAAGGAGCGCATTTAAAACAGCCTTTACTATATTTTCAATTATATTCTATGGAGGTTATGTTGGCTTTAATTATATTGGATATGAAACCATAACCCTACAAGGTTTAGAGCAAGAAAAGTATGTTGCACTGAATGCACCTAGGAAGGTAATAGCCTCATGGGTTGATGCTGCGAATCAATGGTTAACAGGAAGAATACAATATGCAATTACTGGCAAAGTAGAGCAAAACCAGTTCGAGCCTTTAGGTGTTACTCTTGAAAAGGTGCAATCTTCTGATCCGAGTTATTACGAAAATGAAGATGCTATAATATGGGGAACTGTCAAAGCCAGAACATTAGATGACCCTATAAATATACAAGTTGGGTGTTTTGTGGAAATAGACAAGCAAAGGATTTTAGCGGATGAGACCGATCCTGACAAAAAATTTTCCGTATTTACTTTAGAGG
This sequence comes from uncultured Methanosarcinales archaeon, assembly GCA_964491335.1. Taxonomy (GTDB): domain Archaea; phylum Nanobdellota; class Nanobdellia; order Woesearchaeales; family JACPIF01; genus JACPIF01. Next base: position 569 of record CAZBGH010000083.1, read on the forward strand.
AGCACGATTTTGCATGTAATTTTTTTGGGTGTAAGGAGAATATGGCATCCAAACTGAAAGTCGGCTCTAATATGATTAATGCATTTGCAGACTTTAATTTTGAGACCTTAGCTTACTTAAAGGTTTATTTTATGAATAAGGAAAGGCAAAGAGCTATGGCAAGAGAAGGGCAAGACCCATTTGAGGAATTTGCAATAGTTGATAGGAATCCTATTGCTGTTTATACAAATGGTCCTGCAAAAATAGAGATGGGAACTACTACACCATTGGTAGGCGTAAGCAATAACTATGTAGTTGAGCCGTCAGTAAGTGCGAAGATAAGCGATAGAGAAGGTTGGCAGGGAAAGATAACAAAGCTTAAGGAGTTTGTCTTGTTTTTGCCGGATGGTGCGGTTATAAGTGGGTGTGACAAGGATCTTATGGACTATAAGATAGATGCATGCGGAAATTCTTGCACGCAGTTTGTTAGGAACGAATGCTTAAGTGTTTGTGATGGCCCTCTTGATGCTAGTACCCTCGCCTCTTGTAAGAATGAATGTAGCGATCCTTTTGCAGATGCTTGTATAAATTGCAAGAAACAGAATGAGGACTATAAGTTATGTGCAAATGAGTGTGATGTTAATAAAGATAAATGCATAAATAGTTGCACTACTTTATTTAATGAAGGAGGGCAAATATATGTAGGATATAAACTTACAGAAAAAGAACTAAATAAAGAGAGAGATTTTGATAAAGGCATGGAAGTTAGGTGTAGGTTTCAGCCACAAGAACAAAAAATTTTAGGAAATGCTCCAATAACAACAAAATATTTTAGGATTAAGGCAAGATATGATTATAGTCTAAAGAATGGCGTTAGCGTTAATATTAAGCAGGATCCAGATAGAGCGATTGGAGCACCAAAGAATTTAAGAGGTGGTCAGGTTATAACAACCCAACCTTATAGCGCTACAATTGAGTGGGACAAATCAATAAGTGATGGTGAAGGTTGTAACCCTATAGTTGTATACAGGGTATATAGAAAAGATGGTGATGCTGGAGAATGGAAAAAAATTGGAGAGGTTACTGCAAATAAAATAGATCGTTATTCATATTTAGATAATAATATCGATCTTGATCCTACAAAAGACTTTAAGTACTTCTACTATGTAGATGCTGTTGATAAAGAAGGTAAGTTTACAAAATCTGCTAGTATGTTAATATTAACAAAAATTGAGTTTATATCACAAACCTTAGTTTAGTTATTAAAAAAGATGAAAAAAAGGATGATTGTGTTTGGAATAATAATTTTGCTTTTTGCTTTTGGTTGTAAAGGTGGAGTTAAAAAGGATACGATAACAGATATAGATGTAAGAAAAGGTATAGAGGGTTTAAAGATGGAATTCTTGCCAAATGCGCCACCGCAAAATGTTTTTGAGAATGGAAATTTTCCAATATCCTTAAAGATAAAAAATATAGGAGCATTTGATATTGTAGATAATAAAAATACACCAATAATTGAAAAGGGGGTAGTTGTTTTTGGATTTGAAAGGGCTTTTATGGATATAAGATTTAATAAAGAGAATATTTTTGAGGTAAAAGGCAAATCAATATTTAGCCCTAATGGAGATGAGGAATTTATAGCGGTAAATGCAGAGGCAAAAAATATAGGGCCGCAAAGCGAAACACACCCATCAACAATATTTGCAACAGCATGCTACCCTTATGAAACCATACTTGGAACTTCTATTTGCATTGATACAGATGTTTTAGGGCAAAGGAAAGGACAAAAGGCATGTAATGTTAAGGATTTAGTTTTTAATGAAGGGCAAGGAGCTCCTGTTGCTGTAACAAAAATAGAAACTAGGATGCTTCCACAAGACGATGGAAAAATAAAGCCTCATTTTCTGATTCATATAGAAAATAAAGGGAATGGTGAGGTTGTAAACACAGAAAGATTTAGACAGGCTTGTACAAGCAAGCCACTAGAATATGCAGATTTTAATACATTGAATGTTAGTATATCTTTGTCTGGCGTTCCATTAAAATGTGATGAAAGGGAATGTACAGGAACTGAAAAAGAATGCCCTGCAATAGCAAGGCTAAGAAGCAAAAAAGGAGGTATAGAAAAAAGAGAGGATGTAATTAGGTGTACTTATGAAAAAGACGGAGGTATAACAAGCACAGACGCCTATACCTCATCGTTAAAAATCGAGCTTGATTATGGATATACATTTACAATATCGAAAGATATAATAATAGAAAAGGTGCTGACATATTAAAATGAATAAGAAAATAAAAATGGGTTTAGAATTTAGATTTATTAAATTTATAATTATCTCTTTGTTGGTTATTTCTATGTTAGGATGCGAAAAAAAAGAAAAGGACGAAACAGAATTTGTAGAAGGTAAGGATGGATTAGTAATGAGCTTTATTCCAAATGCACCACAGGATAAGTATATAGTAAGCAACACTGACGAGCCTATTTCCATTGCGATAGATGTGTGGAATAAAGGGGCGCATCCTGGACCACCAAGTGACGATGACCCAGGCACTTTAGAGGAAGAGGATATTTTTAAAGGTGGTGTTATTTCCATTAGCGGGTTTGATAATAATATTATTGAAATTGAAAAAAAGGAGATTTGTATAAAATATGATCCATCCGATTTTACATGTATAGAAAAAAAAGAGGTAGTTAAGAACTTTAAAAGCTTCTTAGAGCAAGACGTTTATTTACCTCCTGCAAGCCCCTTAAACCCGAGAGGTGGCTTATATACTACAGAGTTTGACGGCAATATTAAAGTTAATAAGATAGTTGTTGATAAGTACGAGCCAACAATTCTTGTTACAGCCTGCTATCCTTATTTTACCCACGCTGCACCTTCTGTATGTATTGACCCATTTCCTTTTGATACAAGGCAGGAGAAGGTTTGTAATATAGGCGGTAAAACTTTAGAGCCGCAAGGAGCGCCAGTTGCTATCACTAAAATTGAGCAAGAAGCCTCAAAGGGAAAAATAAGGTTTAAGATTACAATAGAAAATGTGGGAAAAGGGGATGTTATATGGGCTAATGAACTTGTATGGCCTAGTGAACTGAGCGGATTAGTACCTTTAATGGCTTTAATAGATAGGTGCAGTCCTGCTGATTTAGGTCCAGACCCAAAAATATTGGATAGAAAGGATTTTGATAAGGTGCAATTAATTGAGGTAAAAGTGGCAAATGCCGATTTATTAGAAGGTGGGAAGTGCACCCCATTTATGGAAGGCACTAACAATATAATAAGGCTTTTTGATGGAGAAGGCCTTGTGATATGCACATATGATGTTCCATCAGATACAGAATCAGCATACATAACTCCAATATCAATTAAGCTAAGCTATGCTTACCGCTCAACAATCTCAAAGCCTATAAGCATAAAAAAGATTGAGTAAAATTTTTGCAAAAATTTTAAATAGAAAAGTTTAAATAATAGTAATAAAAAGGATTGTGTAATTTGAAAAAAGGTGTGTAATTTGAAAAAACGCAATAAAAATGTTATGATTGCTTTTAGTGTAGCTTTCTTGATTTTTATAGCTGGTTGCGCTGGCGGAGAAGTTACTACTGGAGCCCCTACAACGCCTTTCCTTGGTGGTGCTGGTGGTTTAGAAATAAGCTTTTTGGAGGAAAACCCTCCAGCAGAGGTTACTGATGGTAGCACTTTTCCATTTAAGGCTATTGTAAGCTTAAAGAATGTTGGAGAGAGTGATATAAACAAGAATCAAATTAAGGTTAGCTTAATTGGTTTTTTACCAAGCCAGTTTAATCCTCTTACTCCAAACAACTTTGATGAAACAAAGCTTAAAGATAGAAACTCATTAGAGGATCTTAAAGGAAGAAAAAGGGATGCTGACGGAAATATTGTTGAGCCAGTTGAAACATTCTTAGAATTTCCAGAAGAAACCAATAAGAATTTTGATTTTAAAGACAAAATTGTAGGAAACAATATATTTATCTTTAGGGCAGATGCATGCTATAAATACCAAACAAAGGTAAAGACAGATGTTTGCGTATTACAAAACCAGATTGATAAGCCAGCAGATGCTATTTGTAATCCATCAGAAGCAAAAGCCGTGTTTAGCTCTGCATCTCCAATTAAGGTAACGTCTTTTAGGCAGAATGTGGCTGGAAAAGATAAATTACAGTTAAGTTTTGATATATCTCATGCTGGGACTGGAATGGTTTTTGGAATGAGTCAGGTTCTAAGCGACATTATCAGTTTAATTGATCTGGCAATTATAGAGGCTTCGAAGTCCTCTCCCACTGTCGCCACTGTTAGAACGGATATAACTAATGCACAAACAAAAATCAATACTATAACTTCGCCCTCACAAAAGGTTACTGAGGCAAAAACAAAATTAACAGAAGCAAAAACAGAAGCTGATAAAGATACAACGGCTTTTGGTGTCATAGTGGATAAATTAAAGGAAGCTAAGAAATTATTGATAGAAGAGTCTGTAGCTTGCCCTAAAGATGCTACAACTAGACGCTCAGTGGAAGACAAAATTACTGTAAATGTTGATACAGAGCTTAATGCAGCAGTAGCTGATGATCCTTCTACTAATGGTATAGACGAATCCAAGCCAGGATATACATTAAAATGCGTCGGTTTAAGTGATGTTAGTAGAGCTACAACTGCAAAGCAGAGTGGTACGCTTAAGCTTATTAATGGCAAGAGGACTTTAACCTGCACTTTAGACCTTCCTGTTAGTAGGAGTGATTTTGTAAAGCCAATGGATATAAATGTGGACTTTAATTATGAGCAGACTGCAGACACAGAAGTATTGGTTAAGCGCTTATTAACTGAGTAAACTCATTAAAATTCTTGTTATATAGTTCTAAAATAATCAATTTTGATTACTATAAATAAGCGAAATATTTATATACTAGTTGGAATCCGTTCAATGCGTGAAAACGATAAATCTCTTAAAAAAGCTTGAAAGATACCCGTTATTTACAGAAAACGACATAGCGAAAATAGTTAATAAAAGCCATAAATACATAAGAACTTTATTATACAGGCTGCATAAGCAGGGTTTAATTAACAGGATTGAGAAAGGCAAATATACCCTTCATCATGATGCGATGATATTCGCATCTTATCTAGCTACCCCTTCTTACCTTGGCGTATGGACCGCTTTAAGGTACTATAATATGATTCGGCAGCAGCCATTCAGCGTTTTTGTTGTGTCCTGCATTCCAAAAAAGAGCATAAAATTCTATAATACAAATATCATTTTTATTTATACAAAGCGCCTTTTCGGCTACAAAAAAGAGCGCTATAATGATTTTGACATCTTCATATCGGAGCGGGAAAAGGCTTTAGTAGACTCGCTATTATTCAAAATTCCGCTTTCCTACATAAGTCAGGCATTAGACAATGGAGAAATAGACTTTAAAAAATTATCAGAATATGCGATAAAAACAAAAAATAAATCCTTGATTAAAAGGCTCGGGTATATGCTGGAAAGCAGGAAAGGCAGTTCATTTGGCCTTAAAGCCATGGACGGTAATTATGTAAAATTAGATTATTTAGGCAATAGCAAAGGGAAAAAGGACACAAAATGGAAGTTGATTATTAACATGAATTTTGCGCAGCGAATTTTACCATGATAACAAAAAAAGAGCTTGAGGAAATTGCAAGGCTAAAGGGCCTTACTTTGGGAAATATTGAGAAGGATTACCTTATAGATATTACCCTTTTAAGCATATCAAAAAACACAAAGAATGAGCTGGTTTTTAAAGGAGGGACATGTCTTTATAAATTTCACAGGCTTAACAGATTCAGCGAGGACTTGGATTTCAGCGCGGCAACAAAAATAAATATTGACAGAATTATGAATAAGGCAATTTCTGATTTTAAGAAGTTTGGGATCAATGCTAAGTTGCACAAAAAAATGGAGCCTTACAATTCCGTGTTGGTAGATTTAAGAGTGGAAGGCCCATTATATTCCGGGTCACCAGCAAGCTATGCTAAAATTGGAGTTGATATTAACCTAAAATCTTCTGTCCTGCTTGAAGCTGAAACTCTCTCATACAACCCAATGTACCAAGAAGTTCCTAGAGTAAATGCGTTCTGCATGAAACCGGAAGAAATTTTTGCAGAAAAGATACGGGCTCTTATGACTAGGCAAACGGCAAGAGACTTGTTTGATCTGGACTTCTTGATTAAGAATAAAAATTATGCGGCAAAATATCTTATTATGGAAAAAATGGAATATTACAATATGGATTTTGATATTAATAAACTAATATCCAGGATAAACGAACTTGAAAGCCTATGGGAGGGGGAACTTAAAGGTTTTGTCTTGGATTTACAAAGATTTAGTGTTGTCAGGAATCAAGTTGTAAGGCATATAAAGGAATTGTATCAATAAACTGTCATTATTTCTTATTCCCATAAAGCGCAAACTGGCTTAGTAAAGCCTCTAATTGAATGAATTCGTCAGAGCCTTCTGTCAATCTAAACTCAATTTCCCCGCATTTTTCCATAAGAAGCATTTTCTTTTCGTTGTCTATTTCTAAATTAAGAATTTCCTGCTGTATCTGCTTTATTATATCAATTCCCGATAAACCATAATTAAGCAT
>CAZBGH010000084.1:0-7161 GCA_964491335.1 uncultured Methanosarcinales archaeon
CAGACATAGAATAATCGAGATATGATTGCTTCATCTCATCATCTATTTCTCTTGGAAGAACACTCCCTGTCTTAACTGCTTCTGTCATTGAATCTTACCCCTATTTAATGTTAACTTTAACGTAAAAATTTGCTTAAGATTGCCAATAGTAAATAGCTTAATTTAGTTTGTCAAAAACCACCAGTCACAGACGGGTGGCATGAAAGGCTTAAAGCCATGCTAGCCATACCATTTATAGACTGTGGTTTTTGAGCATGCTCGGAAATATACCCTCTTGTGCAACTACATTGGACTTACGTCCATTAGTCATAGACTAATGGTATATTTCCGACATATAAATCTTTGGATTACAAATTGATTTAATAGGGGTTATAAAGAAGTTTAAATAGAGTTATAAAGGTTATTAATTATAGGCTGAGATAAACTTTTACGTTGTTTGCAAGACTATATTTCTTTTATTATGGACCTAGTCACCTTCATGGAATATCCGCAGTACACACATGCCTTCCTCTTTCCATCCAAGCTTTTAGAGCTAGCCTGATATTTCATCTTATTTTGGCATTTTGGGCATCTTAACAATAGCATTTTACTCACCTTCTAGTCTATTCTTATTATTTTCACTATTATTGGATCTCTCTGCTGATGCCTCAAGCAAATCTTTAGCCTCATTCGACTCTTTTTTTTCTTCAATTGCATTTTTAGGATTTTTCTTAGTCCCTTCATCTTCTTCTGCATTATTTTTAACTTCAGTTTCAGGATGAAGAAGTTCACTGACTCTTTTATCTACCATTTCATCTGAAATTTGTAAAAAATTACTATTTTGGGGTTTTTCTTTATTTTGTATATCTTCCTTATTTTCCAGTTGAGTTTCTTCATTTGTTGTAAATTGCCTATTCAACCATACTTTATGCTCTGGCATTTCTGATCCACTCTCATTATCCTGCTCGAAAACTTCAAGAGTTCCTATTTTCATTTTTGCTTCTGCTTGTGGAAGCTGATTTGATTTATCTCCATATAGCTCTAGCTTTGTTTTCTCTCCTTTGTCGGTAATTAAGTCTATCTCATCTTCAATTACTTGGGTCTCTGCTAATTTTTTTGCTAGCTCCTGTTGCTTCTTTAACTCTGCTTCCTTTGCACTATGTTCAAGCTTTGCTAATTCTAGCTGTTTCTCTTTTTCTATGATTGCCTGCTCAATTTCAGTTATATTTTTAAACATCTGTTGCAATTTTTCAGGAGGAAGGTCAAAGTATTGGAAGAATTTTTGGGATAGTTTAACCAGATTAGTTCTGCCATTTTTCTGCCTCGTGATATACCCTGCTGACTCCAGCTCTTTTAGATGCTCGTATGCCTTGTTAGTCCTTATTTTGATTATGTCTGACTGCAACACTGGCGCTTTCCATGCTATCACTGCCAAAGTTTCTATAATTGATTTTGGAAGTTCAGTTTCTGCAATAATCTTTTTCACAACTGGAAGATGCCTTTCTCTAATTGTAAGTTTCCAAAGATCCCCTTCATCAACTACCATAAGAGAAGAACTTCTTGCATTGTAGTCAGACTGTAATTCTCTCAATGCTTTTAATGCATCTTCTTTAAATATTCTGCACAATTTTGCGATCTCTTCAATAGTCATTTTTCTACCAGTAGAGAAAAGAATAGCTTCAACATTATGCTTATAATCAATAGGCTCTTTTGTCATTTGTAAAACACCAATTTGATTTGTCAATTTTGGATAAATTATCTTATCAAACGATATTTATCATTTACCTCTGAGATGATGTTGCTATCTAGCATTGAATTTATGAAAGGCTTTAGCTGATCTTGGGATATGCCAATATAATCTGATATTTCTTGTAGTGTTCTCTCTTTATCCCTTAATGAGATCATTATAAAGTTTTTTAGAAGAGTTGTGGCATTGATATTCAGTACTTGATGTTCTGCTCTGATATTTTTTAATACCATATCTGTCTCATGGAGCCTTGAAAGCAAATCGTTAATAAAACTTGTAGCTGAAGGTGCATCAAGCTTTAATTGCTCAGGCTCTAGAATTTCTACTGAAGAGGGGGTGTAATCAAAACAGAATTTAGATAGAGATAGCACATCTTTTAAATCTATTACTAGCTCTGCAAATATTGTATAGATAGAACCTTCATCTACTAGTTTCTTTGCATCAAAAATTTCATTCTCTAGTACTATTATGTCTTTTTCAGTTTTAAGCTTGTCAACTAGAAGCTTTATAGCATTTTCAATATACTCTTTAGGCTTGCCAGCTATTTCAATTATAGCTCTTATCTTAATCTTTCTGCTAGAGTCGTATTTCATATAAGGTTTACAGCTTAATTCACTATAAAAAGATTGTGTATTGGGTTATTGGCGCTAATCTACTGTTTAACTGAGTTTTAGAGCCTTAGCCCTTAAAAGAAGATATGAGCAAAGAGAAGCAAGAATAATTATAAGAGCATACAAGACATAGTCTTTGCTTTTGGATTTAGAAGCATACTCTTTACCTTTAAAAGGGTCTTTTTCAAATTTCTGAGATTCCTCATTTACAACATTGCCTGTAATCCTATTATCAGATGAGATTTTAATTTCTTCATTTTCTATTTTTTTCTCTTGTTGTGAACTTTTTTTATCCTCTAAATTGGAGTAGTCTGACTTTGCTATTTGATCGTATTTTGCTAGTGTAATATTTTTGATTATTGATTTTTCTTCTGCACCATCAAAAAATATGATGTTTAACTTATAATTTCCTTCTTCAACTTTTGGTATCCTATTTTTGAGCTTTAATTCTATAGATTTTTTTGAAGGCACTTCAAAGGTTTGTATGGCCTCATTCTTATCTCCATATACTTTAGTGCCTTTTTGTAGGTAGCTCCATACAGAAAAATTAATAGGGTTATCCTCACTATTATATAAGTCGCCATAAAATGTTAGTTCTTCTCCTGTAAACAACTTAGAAGGGATATCGTAAAACACTATCTGGGATATTTTAGTTATAGTTCTCTCTTTTTTATCTTTAGTACATGGATTATTTCTAATTATAAGTTGTGAGAATGCTTCTTTATCTAATCCAGTGACTTTTAGAGTGTAATTTCCCTCTGATAGCTTGTTGTCACAGTTTTCTCTTAGTTTTATAGGTATGGATATGGATAAATTCTCATATTTATTTTCCACATGGAGGATTGTTTCTTCACTAATAATTTTTCCGTTTTTCTCAATAAATCCTTTAACTGCATATTTTTGAGTATCTCCCCTGTAGATGGTTATTTTTGGGAGGACTACATCACCAAAAAAATATTCTTTATTAGGAATTTCCTCTATTGAAATAAAAGATTCTGGTGATTTATTAGAAGCTAAGTCTTTTATTGTGAAAATCTGTGCATCCTTATTATTAGATGTGTCTAAATCTTGACAGGATGTTGATAGATTTGATTTGATTATATAGAAGCCTGGTTTTAGGTTTGGAGTATATGTAGAAGAGGTCTTTTGGATTGTAGACTCTTCAGAATTCCAAGGTGAATAATAGTTAGTAATTCCCTCTGAATCTTCGATTGTGACTTTAGAAGTTAGCATAGTTGAATCACCGCTAAGCTTAACAGCCTTAATTCTCCAAGTAAACTCTTTTGGTAAGAATACTGTTTTATTTAGCAGTATTGAAATATTCCAGTCACATATCGATAGATTTAATGTATTATTAGGAGTATTATCAGGATTATTTTGAGGATTATTATCTACTTCCGTGTTTGAATATCCTGGTGTAGCACTACCTTCCTGCCAATTACCATTAATATTAACCCAAGAATTTCCTGCGCTAGTTTCACTAAAAGTAATCTGTTGCACAAGATTCCCATTATTATCATATAGGTATAAAGTTTCTCCAGAATTGCTAAGCCCATTTCCTATTGATGCATCATCTACATAAATTCTAATTGCATTACTGCTGACATTAAAGTTATCATAAACTCTTGTGTTATCATCTGTTATTATAGCATATCCATTAGCAGGAATTACAGTTCCAGCCTTTCCATACTTGCCTCCTTCTAAAGTATCATTATCATTATTATCCCCTATTTTCCAGTTAGCTATATCAACACCTGAGCTTCCTGTGTTATAGATCTCTATCCACTCATTTAAGCTTTCATCACTAATTGGCCTTGCCATTATCTCGTTAATAGTTATATCTGCAAAGCTTACAGGAATAATAGCTATAAACAGAAAAAGGAATAATACACTCTTAGACATTATCATAACAATAGCTAATTGCCAAGTATTTTTAAATTTAATCAGAAATTAATCCATAACTAATCCACATTTCTTACAGAACATCTCCTCTCCTCTGAATTCAAACTCTTTGCACCCACACTCAGGACATTTTCTATCAACATCCTCATGCTTTACTCCTTCCATTGACTTTTGCAGCCATTCTTTAGCCATACGTCTATCTTTCAGAACTAGGCTTTATTAAGTTTTCTGATTGCTTTCAATTAAGTACTTATATTAAATGTTGATCTCTCTATTCAACTTTATAATAGCTTTAACAGATGCGTCTGCATAATCCTTAGAATTAGTTTTTTCATAGGCGTAGTTAATTGAAGAAGAGGCATTAATCCTATGCAAAGCTAAAGTTTCTTTATTTTGATTTAATATTCCGGCAACCTTTGCTGCAGATCCTCCTTGTTTACCAATCCCTGGAATTAAAAATGGAACTCCAATTTTTTGTTTATTAAAAAAATTTGCTATGTGTTTAAATTCTTCAATAGAAGGTGCACCTATCACCACCCCAACTCCTTTAATCTTCCATTTAACAACAGATTGTGCCACTTTAATATACAAAGCTTCATTTCCAACAAAAAGATTCTGAAATTCTGATGCACCTTGATTAGAGGTTCTTACCAAGACATAGACCCCTTTACCATTATTGCAGTATTCAAAAAATGGAACTAGGCTATCATAGCCAAGATAAGGATTAACAGTTACTGAATCAACACCCCAAAAATCAAAAACCTCTTTTGCATAAGCAATACTTGTATTTCCTATATCCCCCCTCTTAGAATCCAGAAGGACAATGTAATACTTTTTATAGCTTTCAATCACTCTTTTTAAGGATCTAAGTCCAGGAAACCCATATTGAGCAAAAAATGCGTAATTAGGTTTCACTGCTGATATTCCAGCAGATTTCCCAGAGGATCTTAAAGCATTTAATATAGTAATATAAAATTTAATAATTTTTTTCTCAATACTCTTTTCTTTAATAGGCATCCTCTCAATTATTGGATCAACTCCCATACATAATATACTTTTATTGGCTATAGCTGATTTTTCAAGATTGTCAAGATAATTTATTTTTCCCATAACTCAGGATGCCTTTTCCAATCCATTATATGTGCCAATTGCTCTTTTGATATATATTTTTCCTTTAATGCAGTTTCTACTAAACTCGTAAAATTTGTTAGGTTAAGCAATTTAACATTTGCAGTTTCAAAACTATCTTTAGATTTTTCTAATTCATATGTAAATATGGCAATGCAGTAATCAACAATACCATTTTTATTTCTTACTGCATTTATTGTATTAAGTGAACTTGTCCCTGTGCTTATTAAATCTTCTACAACAATATAGCTTTTTCCTTCTTCTATCTTGCCCTCAACTAAATTTTCTCTGCCATGACCCTTAGCTTCGCTTCTTACATAAACCATAGGCTTTTTTAATCTCTGGCTAAGCCAGGCAGCCCATGGAATACCAGCTGTTGCAGTTCCTGCAAAACCATTGAACTTTATTTTATTTTTTCTGATTAACTGTATAAAGGAGTTTACAATAAACTCTCTCTCTTTAGGGTAGCTCATTAGAATTCTATTGTCTGTGTATATAGGAGATAGAATCCCAGAAACCCACCTAAATGGTGGTTTTGTCCTTAACATTACAGCATTGGCATTTAGTAATATTTCAGCTATTTTGTCTGGCATATACAACCTCTTTTGCTTTCATATCAAATACTTCTACACCATCATAGACCAAATTTCCATTTATAATTGTAGCAATTGGCCAACCTTTTAATACTCTGCCTTCATAAGGACTCCACTTGCATTTTGTAAGCAAATCCTCATCTCTTACAGTCTGTCTTTTACCCAAGTCAACAATAATCAAATCAGCATCATAGCCTTCTTTTAAAAAGCCTTTATTCTTTATTCTAAAGATTTTTGCAGGATTTCCACAGCAAAGCTTAATTATAGTTGGTAGGCTTATCTTGTTGTTATTAAATGCGTCAAGCAATAAAGGCAGCATTGTCTCAACTCCTGGAACCCCAAATGGATAATTTGCTTTTTCTTTCTCTTTCTTTAAATGAGGAGCATGGTCAGATGCAATAACATCAACAGTTCCATTTTTAATTCCATGCCATAATGCTTTTTGGTCTTGCTCTGTCTTCAATCCTGGTTTCATTTCGGCAAAAGCCCCAAGGTTTTGTAAGTCTTTTTCATTCATAAACATGTGATGTGGAGTAACCTCTACTGATATTTGGCTTTTTATCTTATTTTGTTTAGCATATCTTAATTCTTTTTCAGAACTAACATGTGCAATATACAATTTATTCTTTATTTTATTTTTTATCATAATATTAACTGCGTTTTTTATATTCTCATCTTCTGCATGCACAATAGTAATTTTTGATTCTTTAAAAATATCCGCTATTGTTTCAAAGTTATTAACTTTCAAATCACCTGTAGTATAGTCCATATATAATTTAACTGCTGCAATGTTTTTTGCCTTTTTAATTTCTGAAATATTGTCACTCGTAGCACCAAAGTGAAAGCCATAATTAACTATGCTCTTAGCTGCAAGCTTTCTTTTTTCTTTTAGAGAAGAGAGAGTTACAGTTGGTGGAATTGTGTTTGGCATATCCAAGATTGTTGTTATGCCTCCTTTAGCAGCCGCCATGCTACCTGTCAAGAAATCTTCCTTATGAGTTAATCCTGGCTCTCGGAGATGAACATGACAATCAATCAATCCAGGCAGAACAAAGTTATTTTTTGCATCAATTATTGAATCTGCTTTAGGCTCTTTATTTGTTATTTTTGATATTTTGCCTTTTTTTATTAGAATATTCTTTGAATAGACTTTATCTTTTATGTATATTCTGCAGTTTTTTAATAAGATTGACATTTTATA
>CAZBGH010000085.1:0-7126 GCA_964491335.1 uncultured Methanosarcinales archaeon
GATCGTCGGCAGCGTCAGATGTGTATAAGAGACAAATATAGAAAAAAAAAAATTCACAGATTAGGTTTAAAAAATATTTCATTCAAACCCATACTTTCCCCTTAGCGGTACAAACATAAATTCTCCCATGCTTTCTGTAATTAATTGTCCTTTTATTTTCTTGCCTTTAATTACTTGTTGACTGTATCTGCTACCAACTGGTGCAACTACTATTCCATTTTCTTTTAATTGCCTAACTAAAGGTTCTGGTATGCTTGGGCATGCAGCAGTTACAATTATTCTATCATAAGGCGCTTCTTTTTCATAGCCTTGGCTCCCATCTGTATGTATGATCTTAACATTCTTAATCCTAGCTTTCTTAAGGTTAGCATTTGCATAATCTATCAACTCACTGATAATTTCTGTAGTTATTATTTTGCCTTTATTTTCTACTAGCTTGGAAAGTATTGCAGCTTGATAGCCACTTCCAGCTCCAACTTCTAGGACTTTATTCCCATGCTTGATGTCCAGAGCTTCTGTCATTAATAGTACTGTTGTTGGCTGGGAAATAGTTTGGCCACCTGGAATTGTAACAGGATAATCGCCATAAGCATGTAACTTATATTCTTCTGGTACAAATAACTCTCTTTTTATATCCATGAAAGCCTTGATTACCCTATTGTCCTTAATGACACCATTTCTTATCCAATATTCTGCTAAGTCTTGCTTAGAGTTCATAATATATAGCTAAAGATTACTATTTTATATATCTTGACATAATTCTTCAGTAAAATATCCTATTAGGCTATTTAGTGGCACCTTTCAAAATCTCGCAAAGCTCGGGTTAGCATCGGCTCGCATCTAGCTGGAATATGCAAAGAGCGGTTCCCTGCCGTGAGGAACATCCCCTTCCGCTTGGTAATTGCTTGTTTGAATGATGCTCACATACTCGAACAAAGTTCGGCACCAACTTCGTTGGAATTGATGCTAACCTACATTTTGAACGGTACGCCTATTTAGTATAAAAGATAAGGTATTATATGTAATAAACACAACCTAGGTTAGGAACACAACACAGTTTAAGGGCTTTATTTCTTCTCTACTTTTGCTTTACCTTCCTGTTTATTTTCTTTAATTGACTTTGCTAGGAAGAAGCCGACAGTTCCAGCTGTTACTAATGGAGAAAACCAGTGTGGAATATGTGCTCCAAAGCTGTCCATCATCATTATTATTCCAAGGAAAAGAATAGAGTACATTGCCCCATTCTTAAGATACCTATACTTTTTTATTCTGTCTATATTGCTAAGAGTAAGCTGTCTTAATGCAAATGCACCTATTCCATTACCTAAAAGGATCAGAGGGATGGATAATGTGAAAGCAAAAGCGCCTAGCACACCATCAATAGAAAAGCTAGCGTCAATAACCTCTAAATACAAAATTTTGCTCCAATCGCTTAAATTAGAGCTTCCATGCATTAAATTTTTCTCAGCTTTTTCAGCATTCTCTTTAAATCCATGGGTAATAAAGAAAGCACTACTTCCTACAACTGCAGAAAATGCAAGTAAAGGCTCTTTTTTTATCCCAAGCCATGTAATAGCTGCTAAGAATACAGAAGCAACAGCAAAAAACCATAATCCGTATCTATAGAAAAACTTCTCTCCTCTTAACCCAAAATTCTTTGGCTCTAAAAAAAGCCAATGTAAGAATACAAGGAACAAAAATACTCCTCCTCCCATGAGTAATATTGGTTTACTCATCTCAATAGATCTAATAACACTTGGATCGTTGCTAAAGGTAGCTGTGAAAGCTCCTAAAGGACCTAGTTCAAAGCTTGTTGCCCACACAATGAACCATGGCAGTAAGCCTCTTACCATGAAGACTGCTATTATTATCCCCCAGGTCATAAACCATCTTCTTGCTCTTGCAGACATAGTAGAAAGAACTTCAGCATTTATTACAGCATTATCTAAGCTTGTTATAATTTCAAATAACGATAATCCAAAAACAATCATTAGAATCCCAACAATGTCCATATATGCCTAAAAAGTAGACTTATATTTATTAATCTTATTATTTAATAGGCTATGTCCTGAATGAAGGGTTAGGTCTATCTTATAAATAGTAAATTTTGATTGTACTTATTAATTTGACAGATAAGTTAAAATATGTTATTAATGTGATTAAGAAAAAACTTTTATTCGCAATGATAAGTTAAAAATAGAGAATAAATTATTAAATTCTTTTATTGTAGAACTATACGTATGCGATATTAAAATGTGAGTGCCATAAGCCACAGGCGTTTATTGAAAATATAAGCAGAGCTAGGCAAAATGAGATTTGGAGCATAGCTGATTCAATGTAGTTATTAATCACAGCAAATTATTTATATTACTGTAGTATTAACCAGCTTTAAGGGTGGTTCATATGAAGAATGCGTCAAATATTATAGCAAATCTACTTAGAAAATCTGAATTTATATTAAAGCCTAAAATAGCTTATGCACATTGTGATGTGCCATGTGGTATTTATGAAACAGACACTATGACACATGCCGCTGAAACTGTCTATAAGATGGTTGAAAAGATACTAGAATTAAAGCATCCAGGAGATGATAATCAGAAACATTTAGAGTTTGAAAATACAGTTGTAAGAATGGTGCACACAAAAGAGGAATGGGCACAGAGATGTAAACAAGAAATCCTTATTTTATGGACAGATTATTTCAAGGATGAGCATTTGGCTAAATTTCCAGATTTGCACACTAAGATTTGGAGAGCAACAAAGCTTTGCTCACAGGTAAAGCGTAGTGTTGACTTGGACATAGCTCAACAATTAAAAAATGCTGTTGGTGATATTGCAAAGATATTTGCAGCTACAAAGAAATAGGTGGACATGAAGAAATAAGTGGAAATGAGATTTTCTTCTTTTTTTCCTTTTAGTATATATAAAGTGGAGGGGCATAGCATGCTGCCTGCATTCAAGCAAGGTGATAGAGTCATTGCCTCTAAGTTGTCTTATCTTTTCTCTACTCCAAAAATAGGTGATGTTGTTGTATTTAAAATTAAAAATGACAATAATAAAAATGATAGATATGACACAAGGGTATACATAAAAAGAATCATTGGAATAAATTGTAATAAAAATAATATTATGTTCTTAGTAGCAGGAGATAATAAAAGGGATAGTAAGAAAATAGAGCCACTACAAAAAAATGATATTATTGGGAAAGTGATGATGAAATATGGGTGAGGAGATAGAGTCAATGCCGCAATCTCAAAAATATCAAGAATAGGGAGCTTAAAATCGAAAAGTATATAAGTAAGATATATTTTACTTATCCTACAGGTGATGTAATATGCAAGTTGAACTAACTAGAATATCTGAAAAAGGACAAGTTGTTATACCTTCTTCATTAAGGAAAGAGATGGGGATAAAAAAATCAGACCAGTTTATGGTATTTGGGGAAGGCGGGACTGTAATCTTAAAGAAGATAGAAACACCTGCAATTAAGAAAACATTTGATGAAATAGCAAAGCCATTGCAGCAGGTGGCAAAGCAAGCAGGATTAACAAGAGCAAATGTAAAAAAAGCTATTAAGTATGTCAGAAATGCTGCTTAAATTAGTTCTTGACACTAACACAATTGTTTCAGCTTTCTTTTGGGAAGGGAATGAAGCTGAACTATTTAGGAAAATTGAGCAAGGGAAGGCAAAGTTATATCTTACAAGTGAAATTCTTAAAGAGGTTGAAGATGTAATAAAAAGACCCAAATTCAATGAAGTTATGAAAAAGGCTAACTTAATACCAGACCAAACTGTGCAAAAAATAGTTTCTCTTTCTCATTTGCTTATTGCTCCAAAATTGAACATAAAGGTTTGCAGTGACGAAAAAGATAACAAATTTCTTGAATGTGCAGAAAGTGCAAAAGTTGATTATATTATTAGTGGCGATGAAGATTTACTTTCTTTGAAAAAATATAGTAGAATTCCTATTGTTAGAACTTCAAGAATACTTCAATTATTGAAATAATAATTACGCTAAATGAGCTTCCTCAAACAAGAGTATAGTGCTTTTCCATATGCATAATATTTATGAAACTCTGTTTAAACATAACAATTGAAAGCTCCAGATTCCTTCTATTTAAAATAAAGTGCGTAGCATCATTAAGAGTGTGCCCTATTCTATAAAAGCCCCAGAAAAAATTGAATTTCTCTCTTACTAGCTTATTTTAGGTAGTTATTCTTGTTTAGGACATTGTTATCTTATCGTCATCTATTGGTTTTAATGGTGCATCCAAAAAACTCCCAATCATTGTTGTAGTCTATAAATCATTTATATAATCCAAGTTTTGTCTTGTAGGACTACGCAGGTGACTTTAACCAGACAATGCCCTTGTTTAGAAAAGTTTATATGTTGGAAAGATACCATTAGTCCATCGAAAATTGGAGATTTTCGAGTGTGATAGAAAATCTCGATAAATCGCAAAGCGATTTTCGATGATGCTTGAGAATCTCTGATTCTCGACATGTGAAGCATTTATCGACATATGACTAATGGACGTAAGTCCAATGTAGTTGCACAAGATTTAAGTGTAAAAAGAGGCATTATGTCATTTATCAGATGGTTTAAGGAAACTTCTAAGGATGATGTAGCAATTGTTGGAGGCAAGGCAGCTAATCTTGGTGAGATGTATAATGCAGGCTTTCCTGTTCCACCAGGCTTTACTATAACAGCACAATGCTATAAATATTTTATAGAAAAAACTAGAATTAAGGATAAAATCTTCAGCATTCTAAAAAATATTAATATTAATGATACAGATAAGCTACAAGAATATGCTAATGAGATACAAAAGCTAATAATTTCTACTGAAGTCCCGTTAGACATAAGAGAAGAGATTATTGATAACTACGAGGCTTTAGAAATTCCAGACATTAAAAAGGTTAAACATGTTCTAGAGCTGGCAAATATCAAGGAATATCCTTTTGTAGCTGTTAGAAGCTCTGCAACAGCAGAGGATCTGCCAGAAGCATCTTTTGCAGGAGCTCAGGCAACATACTTAAATGTTAAGGGTGTTGAGCAGCTAATAAAAGCTGTTAGGGCTTGCTGGGCATCATTATTTACTGCAAGAGCAATATATTACAGGGCTAAAAATAATTTTGATCATTCTAAAGTTCTTATTGCAGTTGCTGTGCAGAAAATGGTTAATTCTGAGAAAGCTGGTGTAATGTTTTCTGTAAACCCAGCTACAAACAATAGAAAAGAAATTATAATTGAGGCAGCCTATGGTCTTGGTGAAGCTGTTGTATCTGGTGCTATCAACCCAGATCTATACATTGTTGACAAGGACAGTATGAAAATAAAGAGTGTTAAGGTCAATACCCAGGAATGGGGTTATTTTAGGGATTTAAACATGGGAAGGAGCAGTAAGCGTGATATCCCTAAAGAAAAAAGACATCTGCAGAAGCTAAGTGATAATGAAATCTTAGAGCTTGCAAATCTTGCTGTTAAGGTTGAATTGCATTATGGGAAACCTCAGGATATGGAGTGGGCAATTGAGAAGGATAAGCTTTACCTTGTTCAGACAAGAGCTGTAACAACATTAAAAGAAGAATTAGAGATAAAGCCAAAAGAAGAGTCTATTGAAATGTCCATTGATAGCCCATTACAAAAAACTGCTGCACAAAAAATTCTATTAACAGGCATATCAGCATCTCATGGAATAGCATCTGGAAAGGTTAAGATAGTAAATGACATGAGCCAACTCGAAAAAGTCCTAAAAGGTGATATTTTAGTTACAAAAATGACTAATCCAGACATGGTGCCTGCAATGGAGAGGGCTGCAGCAATAGTTACTGATGAGGGTGGGTTAACAGCTCACGCAGCAATAGTTAGCAGAGAGATGGGTATTCCTTGTATTGTTGGTACAGAAAAAGCAACTCAAATACTGAAAGAGGGTATGGAGATAACAGTTAATGCCAGCAGGGGAGAAATTTATGAAGGTGTAACTGAAATTAAAAAAACAGATATTAAGAAAGAGTCAGTCCATGAGGTTGAGAACTCTGCAGAGGAAATAATTACAGCTACAGAAGTAAAGGTAATTGCAGACCTGCCACATTTAGCTGAGAAGAATGCAGCAACAGGTGCAGATGGTGTTGGGCTAGTTAGAATAGAATTTATGATAGCAAATTCTGGCACACACCCAGCGAAGTATATACATGAAAATAAAGACGAAGAGTATATACAAATTCTGATGGATGGTATTGGGGAAATAGCAAAGGCCTTTAGAGGCAAGCCTGTATGGGTTAGAACATCTGACATAAGAACAGATGAGTATAGAAATTTAATAGGGGGTAATGAAGAACCTCACGAAGCTAACCCTATGATGGGTTGGCATGCAATAAGAAGGGCATTAGACGAGCCAAGGATATTGAAAGCAGAGTTTACTGCGATTAAAAGATTGCATAATCAAGGGTTAACTAATATTGGGGTTATGATACCTTTTGTTATTAATGTTGATGAGGTTAGAAAGGCTAAGGATATTCTTAGGCAAGTAGGTCTAGAGCCAAGAAAAGATATAGAATTTGGCGTAATGATTGAAACACCTGCAGCATGTTGGATTATAGAAGATTTATGCAGAGAGGGGATTGATTTTGTAAGTTTTGGCACTAATGATCTAACTCAGTTGACTCTTGGGATAGATAGGGACAACCAGAGAATTGCATCTCTGTTTAGTGAGTTGCATCCTGCTGTTCTTGGAGAGATTAGGATGGTAGTGGAAACATGCAAGAAATACCATGTTAAGAGCTCAATCTGCGGGCAAGCAGGTAGTGATCCAAAGATGGCAGGGTTCTTAGTTAATATTGGTGTTGATAGCATATCTGCAAATGCAGATGCAGTGCATAATATTAGAGAGATTGTTGCCCACACTGAGAAGAAATTATTGCTGGATGCTGAGAGGAAAAGGTTAGGATATCGTTAAATATCTCAAGTAATTTTAGTGAATTCTATATTTAGTAACCCGTGGCCTTTAAACATCGGAATTCCAGTATAATAAGGGTATAAGGTTTATACTATTTTATAGTATGTAGACTGGCACCTTTCAAAATCTCGCAAAGCTCGGGTTAGCATCGGCTCGCATCTAGCTG
>CAZBGH010000086.1:0-7011 GCA_964491335.1 uncultured Methanosarcinales archaeon
GATATATACATGTACGAAATATCTACTGGAAGACAGACTCAAATAACAAAAGGTCAAGATAGCGAAGTAGGGCCTGATATTTATGGTGATAAAATCGTATGGGTTACTCAATATGAAGGTAGAACTAACGAATTCCCTGTTTATGTATATGATATAAATACTAGAACACAATCCAGAATAACATCACACTCTTCTACAAACTTTTTCCCAAAGATTAATGGTAATAGAGTTGTATGGATGGATTATAGAAGCGGCAGTAATTCTAATCCAGATATTTATATGTATGATTTATCTACAGGAAAAGAAACTCAGATAACTACAAATGGATTAAGTCAAGGAACTCCTGCTATTCATGATAATAAGATTGTATGGGAAGATAATAGGAATGGCAACTATGATATTTATATGGCAACTTTAAGTGATGCGGCAACTGGTAAGTGTGTGTCATCCCCAACTCCAACAGAACCTATTCCTCCTATACAAACTTTACCTAATCCTCCACAAATAACAAGCATTAGCCCTTCATCTGGAATGCCAAATGCAAAGATAACTCTTATAGGCACAGGCTTCACTCTAACAGGGAACTATATAAATTGGGGCAATCATCTTAATGCTATTAGAGATCTTTCTTCTCCAGACGGAAAAACACTTACATTTCCTGCGCTGCAAATGCAATGCCCTCAAAAGACTTGCTTAGTTTCTGTTACTAACGAAAATGGCACTAGCAATCTTGTTGCTTTTAATTTAACTCATCGCCCGGCAAAAAAAATTCGCAAAGGGCCGCCTACAGTTAAGATATTGACACCAAACGGAGGAGAGAGATTTATTTTTGGAAAAGATAGGATAAATATAACTTGGTCTGGTGGTAGGAATTCTGTTGTGCTGATGGTTATGCAAAGAGACCCGTGGCCATATAATGAACAAAATGATTTCAATTATTGGCTTGATTGGTATATTATTGCAAAAGACAAGCCTCCTTCCGGCTCGTTTGAATGGGATGGAAAGGTTTGCTCATGGTTTGATGCGAATGATTGCAGGCAAGTTTATCATGGATTCCAAAAGATACTTGCATTATCTGAAGACAAGCCAAACGAGCAGTTGACTTATGAAACTTTGTGGGATCCAGATCATAATAATTGGGATGAAAGTGACAATCCTTATCTTGTTGTAACTCCTGCTACTATCTCTTCTCTTGAAGTAACATCACCAAATGGAGAAGAAAAATGGATACAAGAAAAAAGTGAATATCCATCTAGCTTAGCAGATATAGGAACACGTGCACCTTTTGAATGGACAACAACCGGCTTTGCATCAAATGGTTACTCTGTGCCTTACTACCCAACATTAAGTGGACAGATTTATAGCGTTAATCTTTTGAAAGGGGGCAAATTTTATAAAACTATGTTCTCTGGATTTATTTATCAATACCCAAAGTGGAGCAGTTTTTTCTATTATTTCACCTTTCCACATTACGTACAAAATGCCAGCGATTATAGTGTTGAAGTTGTATTCCATGGGCTAAATGGCGATGTTAAAGATGATAGTAATAATGTATTCACCATAGGCACACCCCCAGGGGTTGTAGCTGTGAGGGGCAGGATGGTTGACAGGTTTACAAAGTCAGATCTATTGCCAGATGGTTATTTTCCTGGATACTCTCCAAACAGCTTTGTGCATACAGGAACTCGCAAAGATGGCACGAAGTTTTATCCACTTTATGGCAGTTTGTTTGTTTTCGGGATGGGAACAGATGATTTAAGCCTTGCAACTCAAAAAGCACAGTATTCTTCATACGATCATATTTCAAATTTACCAATAACAATAGCTAAAAAACCTGATAACGCCTTTGAAGCTGTAATTGATGTAATGGACGAGAATCCACAGCCACAGAGGTTTAATGTTGTGGAATCTGATGCAAACCTTCTTACTGTGCCAATGTGGACAGCTGCAAGTCTTTATTTATCAACAGATGTTCCAGTTTCCTACTCTGTAGAGTATGTGAAAGATGGTTTGACACTTAACGGTTCCTCAGAAACAGCCTTAAAGTCATCTTCTCCATGGACCAACTATTATTATGGGTTACAATATTCCTACTATCTTGGCCGTGCAATTCCTCTAAATTACGATACAAAAGTCAAATTAATTGATAATACAGGCAAGGCATATTATTCTCCTAATATTAACCTTGGGCTTGAGTACACTAACTACTGGGCAACCCTTATATTTAAAAATGGAACTTTGAAATGGGACATATTGCCAAATGTTCAAGTAGTCTATCCTAACGGAGGGGAACTTTTGAAAACAGGCACAACTCAAGAAATAAAGTGGAAGTATGTCAATGCCCCAGCAAACTACAATCCAAGAGTAAATATTTACCTAGCTGGTGGCGCTAGCTATTTGGGTTCTGATTATCTGTATTACTACACCGCTTTCTCTCCTTGGAAGTTAATCACAACTACACAAGGGACAAGTTATAACTGGACAATTCCCTCAGATACTGCTGCCAGCAATTATAGAATATTAGTCAGAGGCGAACCTTATTATTCCACCAATTACATACGGGATTACAGCGACAATTGGTTTTGGATTTCTTATAGTTGATTAAATAAGTTAAGTAAGATTAAGATTAGAAAACTTTATATCCCTACTATTTAATTATCTTCTAAATAATTATAGTCAACCATGAAAGTTTTCAGGTAGTTTCATATAGCAAAACCACCTAATTATTTTTTTGTGTGTGTGTGACGCCATATTTTAGCTTATCACCCTTATCCTATCAGCCACTATCTGTTGCTTACCTTTAAACTCAGAAACCCTACCAAGTATTTCTACCTCATCCTGCTCACTAACTGAAATATTAATTGTCTCGTCTTTAAAGAAAATCACATTAATTGTCTTTGGCTCTTCTATCTGCAAAACTAAATAATTGTCATTATCATTTATTTTAGTCACAGTTCCTTTCACCTTGACAAAATTGCCACTAGCAGTCCTGTCAATCTTTCCAATAGAGCTTTCATCAATCTCTATCCTGCCGGAAAAGAAGTAAAGTAAAATTAAGCCTACTAACGGAGTTATTAATGCAATTTTTAACAGTGTAGATTCCTTCATAGGAGTAATAAATTAGCTCGTTATTTTTATTGTTTTCTATAAGAAATAACTATTTTATTGACAAAAGAGCTTTCAGCTTGTTTTTAACTAAATCTAAGGCTTCTCTTTTTATAGATGCTACTGATACATCAATTAATTTTTTATCGATATAAAATATAGAATCAACTTTAATTGCACTTTCCTGTTTTAAATGCCCACTAGACAAGTCGTTATTTGTAATATCAATGGAATATTGTCTAATTTTTATGTCAGATGTAACTCTAGTAACTTTAATTACAATTACATCATAACTAGAAATATTATAATTATCTGCACTAATTATCAGTAAAGGTCTCTTTTTTACGGTACTCAAATCTGAATATGGCAGATTTCCTATTACGATACTACCCTGTTTTAATATCGAAGAGTTCATCAGGTTCAACCCAATCTTTATCATCTAAAGCATGTTTTAGTATATATGTTCTAATATCATTATCTTCTACTAAATTACTTTGTTTTTCTAATCTTTCACTCAAACTTCTAATTTCATTATTTAACCATGTAATTTCTTGTTGCATTGATGTAAGAATTCTAATTAAAGACTCATTTACAGTGATTGATAGTTTCCTTCTCTCTTGCACAAATTGATCTTCCGTAGCTGTTTCTGCATATATAGAAAGGAGTGGTTCTTCACCCAATCTTTGTGTTCTATTTAATGTTTCTATAGGTGTCATCTTATTCCTCCACAAATTTTAGTACATCTTCAATTACTTTTTCTATCTCATTGTGGAAATTTTTTAGTTTATCTCTATCAAATGTTCTAAAAACTATTTTTATATGTAAAGATTCTTTTGGGTTCAAGGGATTCGGTTCTAAAAGTAAATCGAACAATTCTTTTTTATCTTGGCTTTCATACCCAAGCTTTAAACCTTTATTATTAATCTCATGTCCTAATTCTTCTATTATGCTTGATTTGACTTTCAAAATCTTGTTCATAATCTCTTGAGTAGGTTTTTTTGTTTTTACTATAATCTCACATAATATCTCATAAAAATTTATTATTGAATTTGTGTCGTAATCCAACTCTTGAACAATAGATATCAATTCTTCAAAAATCTCAAATGTATTCTCTGGCGATTCACTAATTACATTTAGAGCATTTGCTAGGTAATTTATTTGAACCTTAACTCTACCTTTTAGAGCTATTATAGATATTGTAGAAGATAAAATAATTGGCTCTAAAGTTAAAGATTCTGTTTTCTCTTTTATATAATAACCTCTATCTTTTAATACAATGATTAGTTTTTCTTTAAGAGTATCTAAATTTACTATTTTATTTAACTTAGTACCTATATGGTATAAATCATATGTTTTTGAGATTGCCATTTTATTGTATCATTTTACTATATATTGTCTAAATATAACAAGTTATTTAAACATTTCGTTAATCTATTTTGAATAGAGATTAAGATAATATTTAACAAGAACAAATAATCCAAAAACTATATAAATAATCACATTTTTGCTATCTTGTTCTAAGATGGTTCTCAATTTTAAGTCTACTGAGGAAATAAAAGTACCTAAAACACTTGTGGAGCAAGTGATTGGTCAGGATAATGCAGTTGAAGTTACTAAAAAATCAGCTGCTCAAAGAAGGCATGTACTTCTGATAGGAGAGCCAGGCACTGGAAAATCTATGCTAGGCGTGGCTTTGGCAGAAATGCTTCCAAAGGAAAAACTAACAGATATCATAGCATTTCCGAATCCAAATGATGAAAATACTCCTTTAGTTAGAGTTGTTCCAGCAGGAAGAGGTAGAGAGTTAGTTGCAAAAGCAAGAATCCAAAGCTCTCAAGTATTCAAAAATCAGAACTTAGTTATGATAATTTTGGTATTAATTGTCACAATCCTCCCTATTTATTTCTGGAAAATTGGAAGCATACCAGATGTTGTATTTGCGGCATCTATTATTACTAGTGTAATTTTAATAGCATCATTTGGGCTTTTCTTAAATTTAGGCAAAAGGATTGGCAATCCAAAAATACTAATTCCAAAGGTTATTGTTGATAATTTCAATAAAAAACAGGCACCTTTTTATGATGCAACTGGTGCTCATGCAGGCGCTTTGCTTGGCGATGTGCTTCATGATCCCTTTCAATGTTTTATAGACTCCGATATACATGTTAAAGAGGATATATCTGGACCTTGGAGAATAGAATCTATTCCTAAAGTGATAGATACTTTATTCTCGAAACACGAGAAAGATATAATAAAGAATGAAGAAGGCTACGAGGCAATTTTCCTAAAAAGACATGAACTCTTTGTCTTAGGAGAACTACATTATTCTCTTATTCCTGTTGAAGTTTTATCATGCAATCGACAAACATATCAAGGTACAATGATAAAACTTATAACCTCCACAAATAGAGAACTCATAGTTACACCAGAGCATAAAATATCTGTAAATAAAAATGGAAAAATTGCTTATGTAGCTGCAAAAGATATCAAAAAGGGTGATGAAGTTGTTGCCAAAGCTGAAGATATAATCATTGATGAGCAGGATATAATCAACACTTACCCTCAAGAACAGCGGGACTTAGCCGCATCATATTATCAATGCATGGGATTAAGCGAGCAAAAACCCTCATGGGGCTATAAAAGAATAGCTACTAAATTAGGTGTTTCTTATGGCAGGACACGATGGTGGTGGGATAATGATGAATCTGCACCAGTTCCTGTTCAAACGATAGAATGGTTAAAGAAACTTGGCTTAATTCCATTAAAAATTGATAACCCCAAATTGCCTTTACTTGCTAAGGTTTTAGGCTCAACATTTGGCGATGGCGGAATCTTTCAAAATCTAAATGGCATTTTCTTATCGAGCTATGAAAAAGATGCTGTTGAGGAATTCAGCAGAGATTTGGAGAAAGTCTTTAATTTGAAGCAGAATGAAAACTCAAGGATCATTGAGGGGGGCGTTTATGGGCATTCATGGTGTTACCAAAATACCAACAGAAATATAATTAGATTCTTCTTGGCACTGGGCGCCCCAAAAGGAAATAAAACTAAAATAGAATTAAGAGTTCCGTGGTGGATTTCGTTACTGGAAAACATTGAAGACGAATTCTATGGTTCGTTTTTTGGAGGTGAATTAGGCTCGTCAAGTCTTCATAAAGATAAAAATAGATTAACTACTTTGGAAGTTGGCATCACTGGTCCTCCAAAATTTGATAAGAATAGAGTTGAATTTCTTAAGAGTATTGAAACTTATTTATTGGGAAAACAAATAAAATGCAATCAATTGTATAAAAGAAGATTAGATGAGAATTCTGTTATTTACAGACTACAGATTGCTAAAAACATGGATAATGTGCTTTTATTCCTCATGAATATTAGACTTAACTATTGCAAGTATAAGACGGATAGATTATATAAAGCATTAGGTCAATGGGCTGAGCTTAAAAAAGGCAAATATTATGAATTATTGCAGAGGGGTTACGGAGCGGAAAGTGCAATGAATTTATTAAAATTGACACCTAACTCTTTGTATCTTTTACTAAATAACTTTGGACCCAAACCTGAGGCAACAACATGATGTCTCCAATAAAAAAATTTCCTCTTACAAAACTGGAGCAAAAGAAATATGTAATGTCCATAAAAGAGGACTATGAAATACTAAGAAAAGTTAAACAACTCGAAAACCGAAGTTTAAAACTATCAAAACAGGATAATCATTTGGTACACTTGATAAAAACACAGTTAGAATCAGATTGGAGGAAATATCTAATACAAGTATTAAATCAGCTTTTGAGAAAATACTCTTAAAATGAACATCACCAAACAAACCATAACAAAAATAGAAAAATTCCATTACAAAGGAAAAGTTTACAATCTAACAACTTCTTCAGGCAATCTAATAGCCAA
>CAZBGH010000087.1:0-6933 GCA_964491335.1 uncultured Methanosarcinales archaeon
CCTTTTAGGCTATTGCAACAGAAGCAAATCAACAATGCGCGGAGTGTATTTTGCATTGAAGTTTTTTCATGAAAACGTCAAGAATGAGGAATTTGGCGAAAAAATGCCCCTTGCAAAAAAATCATTTCAGATACCATCTGTATTGAATAAGCAGGAAATACAAAGCATGTTTGATGCTACAGCCAACATGAAGCATAAGGTTATTCTCCTGTTCCTGTATTACACCGGGGTAAGATTAAATGAATTAATCCACTTAAGATGGCAGGATATTGACTTTGAAAGGAAGTCCATCCACATCAAGGCCGGGAAAGGCGACAAGCAAAGGGCGGTTTTTTTGCATGATAAACTCACAGAGGCGCTCAAATTTTATGGAGTTAAAAAAGAAGGAAAGTTGTTTGAGTCCAACAGGGAAAAAATGTATTCTGAAGAAACTATTCAGCTGATTGTAAAAAATGCTACAAAAAGAGCAGGAATAGAAAAAAGAACAACGCCGCATACACTAAGGCACAGCTTTGCAACCCATCTGCTGGAAGCAGGAGCTGATATAAGGCACATTCAGAAACTACTGGGACATGCAAATCTCCAAACTACCCAAATTTATACTCATATAGCAAATAAAGACATTAAAAATCTTTCAAAATTGCTTTAGTATCTAAAACCTTCATTATCGATGGATGGTATGATCAGATGAAAGGTGTAATAATCGTGACCTGTCAAAAACCACCCTTCATAGAGGGGTGGTTTTTGATAGATGGGTGGCATATTGCTAAGTGCAAACTATTCCTGTGGTTTTTGATTACACTTGGAATTCCAATGTTTAAAACCGAAATATATATATATACCCAATAATACCCCCTATCAAATTATTCAATATAGGTATATTTCTGAGGAACAAGAAAATTGAGTGGCTCTTCACCTTCCATATATTTGAAATTAGGTATAGTAACCTTTATATATAGTGGGAAAACCTTTCTCTCTGGCCAAAATCTTTCTACAGCAATTGAATCTAATATTAGAGATATTGCTTTGAAAGATAAAAAATATATGCCCTGGTAGTCTAGTGGCCTATGATGGGGCCCTGTCGAACTGTGTAGAAAGGCTCCGACCCGGGTTCAAAGTTGTGAGGTTTATCCACAAAGAAAGTCCCGGCCAGGGCGTTTTTCATTAGAGTTTCAAATGCTATAGAGTAGATGATGGGAATGCTTGCATTCCTGTGCTTGGGCCGGTAGCTCAGCCTGGTTTTAAAAAAGGCAATAGAGCATCTGACTTTTATCAAATGTAGGAAATCAGGTGGTCAAGGGTTCGAATAGCCAAAATTTAGCAAATTAAAAAGCTCGACAGTCCCTTCCGGCCCGTTCATATCACCAAATTAATACTCGGAATTAAAATGAATAAAAAATTTGAAGTTAGCAAACACCAACTTGTCCCAAAACATCTCAAAATTTCTGAGAAAGAAAAACAAGAGCTTCTAAAAAGATATAATATAACTCTTAAAGAGCTTCCAAAAATAATGATCAAGGATCCCGTTATTAAAACTCTTGATGTAAAGGCAGATGATGTAGTTAGGATAATAAGGAACAGTCCAACAGCTGGCGAATTTGTTTTCTACAGGTGCGTAATAAATGGCTAACTATTCAAAAATTTTAATGCAGAAATATTTTGAAGAACAGAGTTTTGTAGATGCTAGTATAGAAAGCTTTAATAACTTTGTAGAAAAAGAGTTGCAGACTATTATTGATGAGAATAGGGATATAGAGCCAACAATCATTCCACCTCAGCATGAGGAGCATAAGATCAGACTCGATAAGATCTGGATTGAGATGCCAAAAATAACTGAGGCAGATGGTTCTGAAAGAAAAATATTTCCTATTGAAGCAAGGTTAAGAAAAATAACTTATTCTTCCCCCATTTTTATTGAGGTCAGTTCACATATAAACAATGTTCAGAAAGAGACAGTGAAAACTCAAATAGGGAACTTGCCAATAATGCTTAAATCAAAGTTCTGCAATTTGTATAAATCAAATGTTCAGGAATTAATTGAGAAAGGAGAGGATCCCTACGATCCTGGTGGATACTTTGTAATTAATGGAACAGAAAAAGTATTAGTCAACATCGAGGATTTGGTAGCAAATAAGATGCTAGTTGAAAAAAAAGGGGATAATTTCCAGGGTAGATTATTCTCAGAGAGAGGCTCGTATAAGATACCGCATACTCTTGAAAGGATGAAGGATGGAATATTCTATCTGTCATTTACTAGGGTTAAGAAGATACCAGTAATTGTTGTGATTAAAGCCTTGGGACTGCTAAAAGATGAAGAAATAATGAAGTTTATAAGCTCTGACAGACAGTTTGGTGAAGTACTAATTAATTTATACGAATTTATTGATATAAAAACTCAGGAAGATGCCTTAGACTGGGTTGCAAAAAGAATTGGAATTACACAAGCCAAGGAAGTAAGAGTAGAGAGAACACAGGAAATCCTTGACAAATATCTTTTGCCGCATCTTGGAATAAGGAAAGAGGACAGGATTTACAAGGCCTATAATTTGTGCAAAATGATAAAGAAGTGCATGCTTGTGGTAACTGAAGAATTAAGCCCTGATGATAAGGATCATTACATGAATAAAAGACTAAAGACACCTGGTGATCTTCTTGCAGACTTGTTTAGGGTTAATCTTAAGGTCATGATAAATGACCTGCTATACAATTTCCAGAGAATTGTAAAAAGGGGAAAAATCCCAACAATAAAGGTTATTATTAGAGATAAACTGCTCACTTCAAGAATTTACAGTAGTATGGCAACTGGCTCCTGGGTAGGTGGAAGAAAAGGAATAAGCCAGAGAATACAAAGGCTAAACTTCCTAGAAACTGTTTCACATTTGCAAAGGATTGTTTCCCCCTTAAGCGCCTCACAGGAAAATTTTGAGGCAAGAGAGTTACATCCTACACACCTAGGTAGGCTATGCCCTATTGAAACACCAGAAGGTACTAATATTGGATTAAGAAAGAATTTGGCACTGCTAGCTAATGTTTCACAAGATGCCAATGAAGATGAGGTAATAAGGCTATTAAAGAATTTAGGGTTGAAAGTTATCAGATAAGGATAATAAGAAATTCAATAAAAGACTATAAAAAAGAATAAAGCAATAAATTAAACTTACTAAAACTAAAATAAGAAAAATTTGCAAACGAGCCTCGAAATGCGAGGCTGTGCGGTTAGTCCGCCAATCCATGCTGTAACATTAATGAGGCGGACTGACAAGCACCACTGAAACACCTCGTTGCAAATAATAAAAATAATATAAGATATTTAATGTGGTGGACAAGGGAGACAAAATTCACACTTGTTAGCAAAGAAAAATAAAAACATAATATTAAAATATCGAATCAAAAAGATATAAACCAAATTTAAACATTATAAACCTTATTAAGATGGAATTAGCTGAAGTTTACTTAAATGGAAAATTTATAGGCACTGTTGATTCTCCAGAAGAGTTTGTAAAGCAAGTAATTAGGGAGAGGAGAAAGGGTGCAATCTCACATAATGTTAATGTTGGATATGACGAAAAGATAAAAGAGATTCGTGTTGAATGTGGAAAAGGAAGGGTAAGAAGGCCTTTAATTGTAGTCAAAGAGAGGAAACCTTTGCTTATAGAGAAGCATGTAAAGCAGCTCCAGAAAAATGAAATATCATGGAACGACTTAATTGAGCAGGGCATTATTGAATACCTTGATGCCTCTGAAGAGGAGAATGCACTAACATCTTTTTATGAGAAGGATATAACAGCTGAGCATACACATCTTGAAATAATGCCTTTAGCAATGCTAGGGCTGACAGCCTCTTATGTGCCCTATGCAAATTTCAACCAGAGCACTAGGCTTAATGCTGGAGCAAAAAATCAAAAACAGGCTTTAGGATTTTATGTCGCTAACTATAATTTAAGGATGGACATGGATGTAAATATACTTCATACTCCTCAAATTCCAATTGTCCAATCAATAACCCATGAGATCTCTAATTACGAGAAACATCCAGCTGGACAAAATGTGGTTGTTGCAATAATGAGTTGGGATGGCTATAACATGGAAGATGCTATAGTGCTAAACAAGGGATCTATTGAAAGAGGCTTTGGAAGAAGCACTTACTTTAGGCCAAGTCTTGCTGAAGAGATAAGGTATCCTGGCGGATTAGTTGACAGTATATGCATTCCTGATAAAGATGTTAAAGGCTATAAGAGTGAAAAAGATTATAGGTTACTTGAAGGAGATGGTATCATCTACCCTGAAGCAGAAGTTAAAGAGGGGGATGTTATAATAGGTAAAGTTTCTCCTCCCAGATTTTTGGTTAGCTTGGACGAGTACAGTTTTGCATCAAGTACAAGAAGAGAAAGCTCAGTGTCTATCAAACATGGAGAAAAGGGTATAGTTGACTTTGTTCTAGTCACTGAAAATGAAGAAGGGAGAAGATTAATTGAAGTAAGGTTAAGAGACACAAGAATCCCGGAGATAGGAGACAAATTCACTAGTAGGCATGGACAGAAAGGTGTAGTTGGAATGGTAGTTCCAGAGGCAGATATGCCATTCAGTGCATCTGGAATTATCCCTGATATTGTATTCTCTCCACATGGTATACCAAGTAGAATGACTATTGCTCATTTACTTGAATTAATAGGAGGTAAGACAGGTGCTTTAGCAGGAAGGTATATTGATGGGACTGCATTTGAAGCTGAGCCCGAGGAAAGGATAAGGCAAGAGTTAGCTTCTCTAGGATTTATGGAAGCTGGAACAGAAACTATGTACAGTGGTATCACTGGTGAAAAGTACAGCGCAAGGATCTTTATTGGAAACATGTACTATTTAAAGCTAAAGCATATGGTTTCAAATAAAATACATTCAAGAGCACGTGGCCCCATACAATTATTAACAAGACAGCCAACTGAAGGTAGGGCAAAAGAAGGTGGATTAAGATTAGGAGAGATGGAAAAGGATACTTTTGTTGCTCATGGGGCATCGTTACTTTTGAAAGAAAGATTTGACTCAGACAAGACTATAGTCCCCGTATGTGAAAATTGTGGAAGCATAGCAATCCACAATGAGATCAAAAAACAGTCTTACTGTCCTATGTGTGGGGATAATATTGAAGTTAGCAATGTAGAAATAAGCTATGCTTTCAAATTGATGCTTGACGAATTTAAAAGCTTAGGAATATTCCCTAGATTAGTACTAGAAAATAAATATTAAGTAATATTATATACACTAATAAAAATAAGTTGTATTACTATACTTAAGTTAGACAGATAATAATTATTCGAATAACTAGTCACAGTGTGTATAATAATATGAATGATAATATAACTAGCAAACGAGTGACTTTGTGTATGCCATTAGTCCACCAATCCACGCTGTAACATTAATGAGGCGGACAGGGATACAAAATACACACAAGTTGCAAAGTATAAAGAACAAAAACCAAAAGTATACACTAAATGCAAATTAAAATAATATAAAAATATCAAGTAAAAAGATAAAAATAGGATTAAATAAGACTAAAAGAAGATTAAGAATTATAATTAATAAATAAAATGGCAAAAGACACTAAAGAAGGTATCGATGAGAAGATAGTTGAAGAGCCTGAAAAGGTTTTAAAAGAAGATAAACGCACTGAAAGGTTTGAAGAAGCTGAGGTTTACATAACAAGGCAAGTAAGAAGTATTGTTTTCGGTATGGTCCCTCCTAAAATGATAAAGAAAATGTCTTCTGCTAAGATTGTTACCCCTGAGCTTTATGATAAAGAAGGCTATCCAGTAGATGGTGGATTAATGGATACAAGGCTCGGTGTTATTGACCCTGGTTTAAGATGCAAGACATGTGGTAGTAAGCTTAAGGAGTGTATTGGTCATTTTGGTTATATTGAGCTTGCAAGACCAATAATGCATATAAAATTTATTAATATAGTTTTAACATTATTGAGGACAATTTGCAGAGACTGCAGTATAATTCTTATACCAAAGAATAAAATATCTGAGTTAAAAAAAGAACTGGATGATATAGAAAGAAAAGAGGGTGTTGAAGCAAGGCGTAAAAAAATCAAGGACATTATTACAACCTTAAAGAATGTATGCCCTCACTGTAAATCTAGGCAGCAAAAGATTACACTTGAAAAGCCAACTACTTTTCTTGAAAATGAAAGAAGATTAAGCCCCATTGAAATAAGAACAAGGCTGGAAAAAATACCTGATGAAGACTGTGAAATATTTGGTATTAGACCAGAGGTTGCAAGACCTGAGTGGATGGTTTTAACAATTTTACCAATCCCGCCAGTCACTATGAGGCCTAGCATCACACTTGAAAGTGGAGAGAGAAGTGAAGATGACTTAACTCATAAACTGGGTGATATTGTGAGAATTAATCAAAGATTATTTGAAAATATTAGTGCTGGTGCTCCTGAAATAATAATTGAAGATCTATGGGATCTGTTGCAGTATCATATAACTACTTTCTATGACAATTCAGTTGCACAATTGCCAATTGCAAGACACAGGAGTGGACAACCACTTAAAACTTTAACAGAAAGGATAAAGAGCAAGGAAGGAAGAATAAGGCATAATCTAGCAGGAAAGAGAACAAACTTTTCTTCCAGGACAGTTATCAGCCCAGATCCCAAGATAAAGCTGAATGAGGTAGGTATCCCTAAGGAAATTGCAATGAATCAAACATTTCCAGAAAGAGTTAACGAATGGAATATTGCTTATTTGAAAGGATTTGTAGAGAAGGGCCCAACAAAATATCCTGGGGCTAACTATATCATTAGGCCTGATGGAAAGAGAAAGAAGATAACTGAAGAAACAAAAGAAGCAGCACTAGAAGAATTACAGCCAGGTTTTATAGTTGAAAGGCACTTAATGGATGGAGATATCTCTATTTTTAACAGAC
>CAZBGH010000088.1:0-6923 GCA_964491335.1 uncultured Methanosarcinales archaeon
AGATAGGCTATAGATGTTAAAGATGAGCAAAATGGGAGATTACAAAGCACAACAAGGAACAAATAGTGAAGCACAAACACCTATTTATAAACCTTATAGAACACGTAGAGAGGCTCTAATCCTAGGAGGAAGAACAGCTTTATTTGGTGGACTAGGTGTTTTAGGAGGCTATGCTTTAGAATTTGCTCTAAAGGGAGCTGGTTATTTAAGAGATAAGATAGAATTTAACATAGTTCCTAGTGCAGCTAAATTAGATAAGCCAGTTACAAAAGCTTTGGAACAAATTCCTGGTGGACGTCATGTTGTAGAAGCTGATAAAAGTGGTAGTGGAATATGGGAAAGATGGTTTGGTATAACTCCTAAAAAACAGAAAGCATGGCGTGAGAAGCGTGGTATAGAAGAACCTGGCCTATCACAAGAATACCCTGAAAAAATGATTTCTGAAGGATCTACTCAAGTAGCATCACTACCAGACGATTATTATATGAAGTTATATGGTGAGATATATGGGAGGAGAGCCTTTTGGTTTGCTTTTTGGTAGCAGTTATATTTAAATATTCACCTTAGATTCTTCGCATGTATGAAAAGCCCGTATATTATTATCAGCACTGCTATGAGTGCAGATGGAAAAATAGCTACTTCATCAAGAAAACCTATCAAGCTTTCAAATAAAGAAGATCTTAAAGCTGTAGATAAACTTAGATCAGAATGTGATGCAATTCTAGTTGGATCAAGAACTATAAAGAAAGACAACCCTAGACTTATTCTTAAGAATGAGAAACTTAAGCTGAAAAGGGTTCAAAAGGGATTTTCAGAAAATCCTGCAAAGGTTGCAATCTCAAAGTATTGCGATATTCCAACCAAGTCCAATTTCCTACAAGAAGGTGATTCAACTAAATATGTTTTTACAACTAACCTCGCTTCTAAAAAAGATTTGAGAAGAGTTAGAAAATATGCAAATGTAATAGTATCTAATAAGAGATTAGTGAACCTTATTACTTTGGTCAATACACTTTATAAAAAAGGGATTAGAAAATTACTTGTTGAAGGAGGGGGGACAACAAACTTTGAATTTATGAAGAATGGGCTTGTTGACAAGTTAAGGATAGCTGTTGCACCTAGAATAATTGGTGGCTCAGAAGCTCCTACACTTGCTGATGGCACTGGCTTCAATGAAGAGTCTATGCTTAAGCTGAAACTGCTAACAGTTAAAAAACTTAAAGATATAGTTGTGCTCTGGTATAAAAAGGAGTATGGCTTTAAGATGAATGATGATTTTTATATGAAGATTGCCTTGCAAGAAGCTAAGAAGTGTAAACCTTCTAATAAAGCATATTCAACAGGTGCAGTTATAGTTAATAATGGTAAAATCTTGGGGACATGCTATAGCCGTAAGTATAGAAGAATGCATGCAGAAGAGTGCGTGCTTAAATATTCTAAATCATATCTAGAAGGAAGTGTACTTTATACAACTATTGAGCCATGCAGTACAAGATTATCTGGAGAGATTCCATGTATCAAGCATATTCTCAATAAAAAAATATCTAGAGTAGTTTTCGCTGCATACGAGCCTAAAATTTTTGTAAATGGTAAAGGTGCCCAGATTTTAGCTAAGAAAGGAGTTAAAGTGAGCCATCTTAAAAAATTTGAGGAAGAAAGCCTTGCATTGAATAGTCATTTGTTAAAGTGACTACGATAATAGAGATGTAAAGTATTTAATCTATCAAAAGAAAGTTTTATAATGAATAAGGTTTAAATTAAAATTAATGAAATCAAGCTTGTTAAAGTGGTATTTTTTATTACTTATATTTGGAACTATATTAATAAATGGGTGCTCTGATAAAATAGACTCTCAGAAATTTAACCAGACCTATGAGAAGTATCAAAGGGCTAGCAATGTTTCAATAGAACAAACTATACATAAAGAAGATTCAGAGATTGCAGAAAGATCTGAGCTTGATCACCAATTTAGTATTTTGCAAAGAGAGATAGATGTTTTAATTAAGGATGGCTACCAAATTGGTCCTGATCATTATCAACAACTTAATGAGAGATTGGATAGTTTTGAGAAACAAGGTATAGAAAAAGAAAAAATTGATGGATATAGACAAAAACTTTTTTCACTAAACCCTGATAAAGTTGAACTTAAGAAACAATTTAATGGCTTACAAAAAGAATTAGATACATTGATTGCAGACGGTTTAATAATTGGATCTGAACATTATAAACAATTAAATCTAAGATTAGAAAATTTTGAAAAGTTTGGTATAGGAATAAATGAGATTAAAATTGCCAGACAAAAATTATTACAATTAAATCTAGAAAAGAATAAAACTGAAATTCCTATAAATGGACTTCCTGGACTGGGAAATGTATGTTCTACTCATGAAGAATGTTTAAATTATTGTCCTAACCATATCGATGAATGCCAAAGGCTTTGCCCGCAAAGTATTACTTCAGAAATTTGTAATTATGTAAGAGACTTAGCAAGTGGTGCTCTAATTCCTGACAGGGACAAATGGATTTTTGATGCCTTACCTGAATGCACAGGTCAAGAGTTTACAATACCTCCAGTTGATTTTGATAAATTTTATGAGATTACCCCTTTAGGAAATATAGGGCCTCCTGGTCATACTTTACCAACGCCACATATGTATTTCCATATAAGTCCTGGTGGTAGTACAACTAAAACAGTACCATTTAAAGCGCCCGGAGAGATTTATGTAATAGGCGTCTCAGGTTCAAAAGATCTAAACCAAGGAGAATTTTCAATAACATTTGCCTTATGCAAAGATGTATTTGGATATTTCAACCACGTAAAATCACTTTCTGATGAAATGAGATCTATTTTAAAAGATACTGAGTGCGATGAAGTTACTTATAATCCATCTGGAGGATGTTCAAGAAGACTTGTCCAAAAAATGAATGCTGGAACAATTTTAGGAGAGGTGGGAGGCTTACAAGGAAATTTTGATTTTGGAGCATATGATTACAGAGTTAGATTAAGTTATGTAAATCCTGCTAGCTATGGTGATTTAAATGCAAAAGGGCTCGGAAGAGCAAAGTTATTATCTGTTATTTGTCCTCTAGAGTTGTACAATAATGAAACTAAAATAAGGCTTTATAGTAAGATAGCTAGAGTAGTAGAACCAAAATGTGGTGAGGTCATGCAAGACAGTCCTGAAGCATTACAAGGAAGTTGGTTTTATAATAATGGCAGAGCTGATCTTGATTGGGAAAATCATCTTTCTTTTGTTTATGATAATAATGATCCATCCAAGGCAGTGGTAGCTATAGCTGGTATTTTAATGGATCCTGCTAAATGGGTTTTTACACCAAAGAGTTCTGGCTTATATAATCGTAAATTTAGTGATGTAACTTCAGATGGGAATATTTATTGTTATGATGAAGGTCAATCAGGAAAGATTATCTTGCAGATGATCAATAATACAATGCTAAATATTGAATATCAAAGTGGCAGTTGTACAACAAATCTAGGATTTGTGATTCCTAAAATTTATAAGAGATGAGCTGGGTTAAGAATGTTTTATAAAGTAAATTATGTATGAAGCAAAATATGTATATTGCTAAACCTAACTTTCATAGAATATTGCTAACTCAAATATGATTAAAATACAAAACAAACATTTATAAATAAAAAATTTATCTTAAATTTATTATGATTACAAATGTTTTCAGAGCTTATGATATAAGGGGGATTTATCCTTCAGAAATAGATGAAAGTTTTGCTTATAAGTTAGGTAGAGCTTTTGTTACTTATACTAAAGCTAAGCAAGTTGCTATTGGGAGAGATGCTAGACTTAGTTCACCATCTTTGTTTAAGGCTTTAGTTAAAGGAGTAACTGAGCAAGGTGCTGATGTTATTGACATTGGCCTATGTTCAACTCCTATGTTCTATTTTGCCTTAGGGAGCTATAAGTTCCAATCTGGAATAATGGCAAGTGCTTCGCATAATCCTGCACAATATAATGGATTTAAGCTCTACAAGAAAAATGTTGAGCCTATTGGTGCAGGGTTTGGCATGGAAGAGATAAAGAAGATATTTGAAAAGGATAAGTATAGCAAACCAAAGAAAACTGGCCAAATTAGGAAGAAAGAAATAATGCAAGATTATGTTAAGAAAGTTATTAGTTTTGCAAAGAAACTCAAGAACTTCAAGATAGTTGCTGATGCTGGGAATGGTATGGCAGCTTATTCTACTCCTAAAGTTTTCAAAAGACTGGGGCTTAAACCAAAGACGCTATGCTACAAACTTGACTTTACTTTTCCAAATCATGAGCCTAATCCTATGAAGTATGAGAACATAAGAGATCTACAGCAAGCTGTGGTAAAAGAAAAGGCTGACTTAGGGGCTGCATTTGATGGAGATGCTGACAGAATTGGTTTTATTGATGAGAAAGGAAACATAGTAAGAAGTGATATTATTACAGGAATAATTGCAGAGCATTTGTTAAAAAGGAAAAGTGGAGCAAAAATACTTTACGAGATTAGAACTAGTTGGTCAGTAAGAGATGTTATTCTGAAAAATAAAGGGAAACCTGTATTGTGGAAAGCTGGGCATTCTTTTATAAAGAAAAAGATGAGAGAAGAAGATATATTATTTGGCGGTGAGAAGACTGGTCATTTCTTTTTCAAGGACTTTTGGTATGCTGAAGATGCAATTATTGCTTTTATTTATATCCTAAATATAATGTCAGAAACTAAAAAAACACTTTCGGAGCTTGTAGAGCCTTTCATGACATATTACAGTGGAGAAGAAATTAATTTTGAAGTTGAGGATAAAGAAAAGGTAATAAAAAATGTCAAGTTAAAATATAAGAATGTGGCAAAAAGAGTATTGCATATTGATGGAGTCACCATAGAATTTGATAATTGGTGGTTTAATCTAAGACCTAGTAATACCGAGCCAGTGTTGAGGCTTAATCTTGAAGCAAAAGCAGAAGAGTTATACGAAGAAAAGAAAAGAGAGGTTTCTGCAGTTATAAAGTCTTTATCTGTGGTTTAATAGGATTTGTCAGCCATTATAATAATTAGTAAACGAGGCTCTCTAAGAGTTTGTGCCAAAGGTCCGCTTGTCAAAACTTTAAATAAATAATTAGCATAGTGGTCGCTCAGCTGAAGCTGAGCTCCATGAGTGCCATTAGTCCGCTTATCGATTATGTAGCGTGCACTAGCGGACAAGTAACCAAGATGTCGAACGTTGCTAGTATAGTGATTAAAAAAATATACGATGTCGAGCGTTGCTAAGTATAAAATTATAATAATATCATTATAAAAATATCAAATAATACATATTGCGGACAAGTAACAGAGTACACAAGCGTTGCAAATTAAAAAATAATAATTATAGATACTAAATGCCAAAAACCACCCCTCACAGATGGATGGTATTCAGTTATATAAAGAAACTTAAAAATAAACTAATATCTTTAGAGCCATTTACTTCAGAACACCCCTAAGTTTTTCAGCATATAATATTTTATTGATAGCTGAAATATAGGCTGCATCTCTCATACTGCATTTAAAATTTTTAGATGCTTTATGAATCTCTTTTGTTGCAGTTATCATATAAGACTCAAGTTTCTGAAGAACCTCTTCGCTTGTCCAGTAGTAATTCATGCTGTTCTGAACCCACTCAAAATAGGAAACAACTACACCCCCAGCATTTGCTAATATATCTGGTATAACTATAATCCCTTTTTTCTCAAGGATTGTGTCAGCTTCTGGAGTTAGCGGCCTATTAGCCATTTCTAGAATAATCTTTGCCTTTACCTCATCTGCATTCTCATTTGTTATCTGATCATGTAAAGCTGCTGGAACTAGAACGTCACACTCAAGCTTTAAAATTTCCTCATTTGTTATCTCTTTTACATTTTTAAATCCTCTCAAGGATTTATTTATCCTTTTATACTCAATTATTTCTGAAACATCTAGACCATTTTCATTATAAACTCCAATTGTTGAATCACTTACTGCTATGATATGATATTTTTGTTCATATAGAAGTTTTGCAATGTTCATACCTACATTACCAAATCCTTGCACAACTACTTTTGAATGTTGTTTTATGCCAAATTCTTTCATAGATTCATTCATAATTTCTCTTAAAACGAAAGTGCCACCTAAAGCAGTAGATATGTCTCGTATTGCACTGCCTCCAAGCTCAACTGGTTTACCTGTTATAAACCCAGGTGAATGTCTGCCAGTTATCTTTTCATACTCATCAAGCATCCATGCCATGATCTGTGGATTAGTATTTACATCTGGAGCAGGGATATCTGTTGCTGGGCCTATAAACCTGTATACTTCCCTAATATATTCTCTGCTTAATCTTTCAAGTTCACCTTTTGAAAGCTTGTCAGGGGCAGCAATAACCCCACCTTTGGAGCCACCAAAAGGAAGATTAAGAACTGCACACTTTAAAGTCATTAGAAAGGCAAGTGTCTTTACATCTTCTAAATCAACCTCTGGATGAAATCTTATTCCGCCTTTGGTAGGTCCTCTTGCATTGTTAAACTGAATCCTATATCCTGTAAATATTCTTGTCTTCCCATCGTCCATTATAACTGGAAAACTAAATATAAATGTTCTTTTTGGTACTGTAAGAATATCTATCTCTGATTCATTTAACTTTAACATTCCCGCAACCTTTTCAAGCATGGAATAACAATTAATACAGACATTAGCCTTTTGCATGGTTTATCTAGGAAACTCTTTTATTATTTATGCTTTATGAAGTTTTGCTTTAATGCTTCAAAAACCACCAGTCAAAAACTGGTAGCATATTTTTACCGATGCAGTAGCATCAAATGGTTTTTGATACTAAGAATTCTACGAATATGTGGTTTTTTAGCACATAGTTTCCACTTTGAATAATTCATATCATAGATGAGTGGAATTCT
>CAZBGH010000089.1:0-6816 GCA_964491335.1 uncultured Methanosarcinales archaeon
GAGATCATGCCTAGTCTCGTGGGCTCGGAGATGTGTATAAGAGACAGCTGTCAAATGAGGAAATTCTGTTAGTACTTCTGTCATTTCATTTCCTCGCTCACCGCAACCAATATAAACTATAATGTCAGCATCTGCCCATTTTGCAAGCTGTTGTTGCGTGACAGATTTTCCTGCTCCAAATGGACCAGGTATTGCAGCTACACCACCTCTAGCAATTGGAAATAATGCATCAAATATTCTTTGTCCTGTTAATAAGGGAGTATTTGGTGATAATTTTTTGGCAGATGGTCTTGGCACTCTTACAGGCCATTTTTGCATTAAAGTCAGCTTAACGCCATTATCAAGCTTGCATATAGTCTCCTCTACACTAAATTTGCCTTTAGATATTTCAAGAATCTTTCCAGACATGCCATAAGGAACTAGAATTTTATGTTTTATGCCCATCTCTTCAACTTCTCCTAGGAGATCTCCTTGCTGTACAAATTGTCCTTTTGAAGCAGTAGGTCTAAATTCCCATTTCTTTTTCCTGTCTAAACCAGGTGCATCTACCCCTCTTTTAATAAAATCTCCCATTTTTTCTTTGAGAACTGGAAGAGGCCTTTGTATACCGTCATAAATTGACGCTAAAAGCCCAGGCCCTAGCTCTACTAATAAAGGCTGGCCAGTATTAACAACAGGCTCTCCAGGTTTTATTCCAGATGTGTCTTCATATACCTGAATTACTGTATGCTCTTCAATTATTTGGATTACTTCCCCCATTATATTTTCATTTCCAACTCTAACAACATCATACATTTTAGTAGAGAGCCCCTTAGCAACTACAACAGGCCCAGTAATTCTGTATATTTTCCCTGCTTTTCCCGATACTATTTCTCCCATAAATCAACACCTATGGACTTTATTATCATCTTCTTAAGTCCCTCCTCTTTTCTATCTGATGATATTACTACAACACTTGGCTTTGAAGAGGTTTCAACAGTTTCTTTAAAGCGCGCAGATAGTTGCTGTATTGTGTTATCGTCTGTTATTATTATCCCAGTATCTGGATTTTCAAAGGCATCTTTAAATCTTTGCTCAATATCATGGTCCGCATCAATTATATGTTTTACTCCTGCTAATTGAAATCCTAGATTGAATTCACTTCCTCCGATAACTACAATTTCGCTCATTTTTAGTTGTTTTATATCAAACAGTATTTAACAAATTATCAAGAGTTTGGAATATTTGTGCTCCCTTTAGATCACCTTTCATTTGTGTTAATTCTGCTACAGCCCCAAATCTACCAGCTTCTTCTAATATTCTACTCCCGTTTATATAAACTTCTTTAGCTAATTTTTCAAGCCCTTTTGTAATTGCTAAATGATAAGCCTCTGTATAAGCCCATCCTAACATAAGAAATTCAACAGCTTCTTCATATTCATGTTTGGCATCTATAATATTTTTTTCATCTTCAAATTCTGTAGCCTGTTGAATATGCTCTCTTGAAACTTCAATGAATCTTTCTTGAAGATGTGCACCAAAAAGACTTCTAATGAGTCTTTCATTAAAATATTTAATTGAATTAAAATATCTAATTGAATTGGTATTTTTATAAGAAATCAATAATGCCAGAACTTGAGGCTCATGATAAAGTAATAATATCTCAGCCTCAGGAATGTTATTGGACAATCTCATTGC
Organism: uncultured Methanosarcinales archaeon; assembly: GCA_964491335.1. Lineage (GTDB taxonomy): Archaea > Nanobdellota > Nanobdellia > Woesearchaeales > JACPIF01 > JACPIF01. The sequence continues at coordinate 1,678 of CAZBGH010000089.1, forward strand.
CATTTCATAATTACCGATGGAACTAAAATATTTAATAGCTTGAAGAATTAGATCATTACCCATGTCTAATCCTAACTCTACTGCTTTTACAGTTGCAATTGCCTTGCCTTGTTTTGTCCGCAATTTTTTAATTAATTCATTGATATCAGAGTATTGTGTGGTCATTTTATTTTTTATTAATCAATATTTTTTCATCTTCTAAATTATTAATCTTTATGTGTATAGTAAATATATTCAAATCAATATTTTCTTTTCAATGTATTCCTCTGGAATGCCTAATTGTTTGCCTCTTACAATAGCTTTTATATTTCTTGCTTCAATATCTTTTGCAAGCAGATATGCTAAAATGGTTTGAACTGAAAGCGGGTTTTGGTGAGAGTAAAGTGCAGAATTCTTTAGCCAATGCCGATATAGTTCTAGCTCAATATCGACTATAGAGTGATCTCTATCAAATATCCTACTATATTTAGTGCCTCTTAATTTATTGAGTAAATTTTCTATATCATTAGCTCCCGCTAGGCTCTCCAATTCCTTCTTGCCTATATTTTGCCCAGAGAATATTAAGAACTGCAGGGTTTTACTCTTATCAGTATTTATCCTCTTTAATTTTAATAAGGTCATAATATTTATTATGTCAATCTCTATTTTTAAGAATGCCTTAAATCTTTCACCGTCTTTTGGGATTCTATCTGCAAAGCTTATGGTTTTGTAAAAGAAATCTTTATCCAGATGATTTTCAATTATTGCCAGGTCCTTTGTCTTTTCAAATTCTTCAATATTAATATTGTACCCTAAATTCTTTATCTTTTTCAGAATATCTGCTATAGAACTCATGTTTAGCATAGCGACTAAAACTTTTTTATCTAGGGCCCCTAGTGGAACTATAAGATTATCAATTTTCTTCGCATTTGAATTTTGGCTCTGATTCCTGTTCTTAATCCTTAATATAGTTTTTAGATTTAGAGCATCCCATCTTTTAAGATAAGCTTCTATTAATTCAACAACCACTACTTCTGATATTGATTTTAGTTTATTGACTATTTCCAGCAAGTGATCATTTATTGCGTATTCTACAAGGTCAACTCCAGTATAAGCTGAGGCGAGTTTGTCAATAGACTTTTTGTATTCTGTTTCTTCCAGAAATCTTATAATGCTTGAGGTATCCATCTTAAACAATTTAATGTAGTCCTCTTTTTTAATTAATTTAGCTTTCATAGCACTTACTCTTGCATAAGTATAAGGGTATGTCTCTAACGACATCTTTTTCATTTTTTTTATCTTACTTTCTTCTTGCATTCCACTATGTTTTATATTGAGCATTACCATTTTCCATTTTTCTTATTTCCAGTTCAGAAATATTAGATTTAGTGTTTTACTTATTATTTACTTATTAGGTACATTAACTTTCAAATTTTTATAGCTTTTTTTATTTTTACTGTATACAGGCTTATTAGTTGATTTTGTGCCTCTGTCATAACTTTCTTTTCCCAAAATGTCTTGAAATAATATATCTCTTATTTTAATAAGATTCTCTTCCTTAATCTTATCAAGAAGGCTTTCATAACTAAGATTAATCCTTACTGTTCTATCCTCATTTTCCAGTATTAGTCCACCTGAGATTTCTGAGTTACTTATTGGAAAATTACATAATTTATTGACTAGTTGAATATCATTCTTATTGCAGTAAACATATTTTACCTTTATTTCTTTTTGCGCTTTCTTTAGAAGATTCTCTAGGATTATCCTCTTTTCATCTAGGGGTAACTTTTCAAGCTTATTTTTTGCTTTTGACATCACTAGGTCAATAATCTCCTTTTTAGCTTTTAATAAAGAATTCCTGGCATCAAGTTTTGCCTGTGAAAGCTCTTGCTTGCTCATCTCGTTCATCACTAGCCCAGCCTCTTCCAGCATTTTTTCTCTCTCAAATGCTATTCTTTTCTGCATCTGGTCTTCTATATTGCTGGCTTCGGATCTTGCATCTTTAAGTATGGATTCTGCTCTTTCTTTGGCTACCTGCAATACCTCACTTTTTACTTTTTCAAGTCCCATTTTTTATGCGGTTTTATTTGATGATTAATACTTATAATCGGGTATTTGATTATTATACTAAACTTATTCTAAGCCTGCTATTATAAAAAGTAGGAAAATGTGAACAAGTTAGTTGTCCACAGCAATTTTACTTTGCCATAGCTATAATTGCCAAGGCTACAATCAGTCCAAAGATAACTATAGTTTCTGGGATTACTGTTAATACTAATCCTTTCCCAAATAACTCTTCTTTCTCTGCCATTGCACCTACAGCTGCAACTCCTATATGCTTCTCTGCAAATGCAGCAGCTATAGCACTTAGACTTATTGCCATTCCTGCTGAAAAGGCAATCAATCCTGTTCCTAAATCAACTACCATGTTTTAACCTCCAATTTACTTTTACAATTATTTTTACTTGTTTTGTAGCTTAACTCTCTAACTTAAAATCATTCTATACAATCATTATGTTATACTTTGTGCTTTTTTACTCTTATGTCAAAAACCACCCTTCATAGATAAGTGGAATTCCGATGTTTAAATCTTTTTCTACTATTTAGGCACCGTTCAAAATCTCGCAAAGCTCGGGTTAGCATCGGCTCGCATCTAGCTGGAATATGCAAAGAGCGGTTCCCTCCCGTGAGGAACGTCCCCTTCCGCTTGGTAATTGCTTGTTTCAATGATGCTCACATACTCGAACAAAGTTCGGCACCAACTTCGTTGGAATTGATGCTAACCTACATTTTGAACGGTGCCTCTACTATTCATCTACTATTCATAATGACCAAAAGGATTAAATTTTTTGCCACCTCCTTTATAGAATCTTGAAAAAAACTCAACATAATGTAGCCTTAGTGAATGTAAAAATGGGCCTAATATACCAAGGCCTAGGTTAAGAAGGTGGCCAATTAGAAGTACTAATACTCCAGCAGCAGTTGTAAATATGCTTCCTCTCTGAAATAAATCAAATGCTGAATCGTTTATTACAATAGCAAGTGCAATTGAGGCTAGTCCAAGGGCCATTAATCTGGCATAGGAGAGGATATTTGTCAAAAGAGCAGGCAATTCTATGAGGCCCCTAAAACCTTCTCCCTTGTAGATCATATAAAGGGATAATATACATATGCTGAGGCCTATGTTGAAAGGCGTACTCCAAAATCCAAAATTGAAGATGGCAATTACAGTAGTTGCAATTCCTAATTCCAAAATAATCCAGCTGAATTTCTCAAGAATGGCATATTTTAGCCCATGGGAGTTTAGCCCATTATAGAAACCTATTATTAGGCTTAGATTGATGTGCATTAATCCAAAAATTAGAGCATAAAGCAATATAAGATTTATCTCATTCCCTGCAATATTTATCATGTCATGTTCTCTGCTTATAATAGAATGAAAAATCTCATAGCCAAAAAATTCCCCGAATATAAATCCGAAAATCATGGTTGCTAATGATGAAAGAATTAGAATATTTGATAACTGCCTTATTGGGTGAATTTTCCATCTTGCTAGTAGGAATATAAGTAAGCTGACAAGACCATAACCAATGTCTCCTAGCATAAAACCAAAAAATATGGGGAATGTAAGAAATAAAAAGAATGTAGGGTCTATCTCTCTATATCGAGGTAGTGTGTATAGATTTATCAGAAACTCAAAGGATCTTATTGCCCTTGGGTTATTTAATTTTATTGGAACATTTTCATGCCCCTTGGGCTTTTTAATCATTACATGAACTCTATCGTCTGTTTTTTTCTTAAGCTCAGTGTTGAAACTCACTATCTTTTCTTCAGGCACCCATCCAGTAATTATGAAAAAATTGTCAGTTGAGGCGAACCTTAGAGGCGCATCACTTTTAGAGGATTCCTGCTTGAGCATATCCTCGAAATGTAAAAGAAAATCTGAGTAGTTTTCTGTTACATCTTTAATATCTTTTTGGATAGATTCTTTTTTATGCTGTAAAACCTCTAATTCCTTTTTTAGTTTTTCAATGTTGTCTTGGATATTCCCATAAATGTTTCTTGGTATGTCCAATTTTGGTATATCCAATTCTATAAAATTGTATTTTGTAAGAAGGGAATAAATTTTATCTTTAACTCTTATATCAACGAATAAGGCGATGAGTAATTTACTCTTCTCTTCAACAACTTTTAATTCATAATTCTTTGTTAATTTTCTAATTTCTTTCTCTATAGAAATATTATTCACAACTCCAATAAAGTAGGATATTGACTCATACTCCCAAAAACTATCAAGTGGTATTTTTAGTTTCTCAATAACTCCTAGGTTATTAAGGAAGGAAGAAATTTGGCTTATCTGCTCATTAATGTTTTTTATTTGCTGATAATTATTTGAAATCCTCTCATTAATTTGGCTACAGATATTTTTTATCTGCTCATAATTAATACCATTATTAAAAACTTTATACACCTTGTCAGGATTTACCTTAGCATCTTTTATACCTAAAGTTGATATAATGGACCTTATCTGAACCAAAACTTCAGAGATTAAGCCAGAATTTTCCAAAGGCTTGCCTATATCCAACTCCTCATTTCTAACGTGATCAATTATATGCAATATTTTCCAATTATGGAGCACTTCTATTACTGTTCCTACAAGACCCTTCGGACCTGTAATTAAAACCTTTAACATTCTTTCACTTGTAAGCATAGATATCACACAGATTTCTTGAACCTCTCTATTATAAAATTCACGGCACTTCCCATATTTGGAGTAGCCCTAGTCTCAAGTTTCTCAGTCTCTTTTTCGGTTGCAGTTCGTATTAGTATCTTTTGTTTTCTTATATCTAGCCTTTTGTCAGCCAGCAAACTCTCTTTTTTCTGCTCTATACTCTTTAAGAAATCCTCATATTTTTTAATAGAAGATATTTTTGTAGCTTCTATAATCTCAACTTTCTTATTTTCTGCATTTTCAACTATCTGCTTAGACCTCTTTTCAGTTTCTTTTATATCCTTTAATAATTTTAAGTCCATTGGGTTTAAGTTATTTTATTGAACTTTATAAAATTTCTTGTTTTTGACATGCTATTTCTAACTGTAGAGTAAACTATAGGAAATAACTTTAATTTTCGTATATATTTATTATTTCCTAATAAGCAA
>CAZBGH010000090.1:0-6762 GCA_964491335.1 uncultured Methanosarcinales archaeon
TCGAGGGCAAAAACTTCGCCTAATTCTATAAGTTAAGTTCAATAATTTTTAGTGGCTAAACGACTGATAGGGGGACATTTCGACGGACGAAACGAGGGGGTGGGGCGGACGACAATTTAAAAACATTTATATAATTCAATCTTACTATAATTTATAAGATGGTTATAAGACTACAAAAAACTTTTATTAATTTAACATTGGGAACGATTATTCTATTATTATTTGCTCAATCTGTTTTAGCCGAATCGACGAGTTCAAGTACATCTACTCCTTTTGGAGGAATAGGCATAATTCTTACAATAATTATGATTTATCAAATTAGTAAATCTGAAAAAATTGCTATTAAAGAATCTGATGATAAACGTATAGGCGTTGCAGGATGGCTTCTTTTTTTCATAGGATTAATGGTTATTAGTGGTTTTATTGTTATTTTAAGGATCATCAGCGATATAATTCAATTAATCATATATGATCCCTCATCATTCTTATCATTCACGTTTGTATTTACAGAATTTTTGGATTTAATTTCTGGTGTTGCGTCAATTGTTGCTGCATATTACCTTTGGAAAATAAAGTCAGGAGCAAGATGGTTGGCAATAGGGGTATTAGTTTTTGATATCTTGGTTGTCGGAGTAAATTGGTTAGTTTCTGTAGATGAGTTATACCTTGCTTTATCATTTTTGACTCTCTTTTGGGATATAATTATGATAATATATTTCATAACATCTCGTAGAGTAAAAAATACCTACCTCAAAAATGCAAAAATACCTAAAACACCAGCAAGTTCAAATAAAACTGTAATCGGTTGGATTGTCTTTCAAGCGGTAATGGGAATTATAATATTTGCAGTATTTCAATTTGTTGCTTGGGCAGAAATGGCTGAATTTAATGAAGATAAACAATGTACTGATTATTGTGACCAATATCGGGAAACTGAAAGTTATTTCTTTGGTTACGATGAAGAAAGTGGTGGACTACTTTGTCAGTGTCAAACCACAGAGGAAGTAATCGCAAGCACAACTTTTCCAACTAAATCTACTTCGTAAAATAGTTCTTTAATGCATTATAGAGTTTAATCAGTAGGTCATAAATCAGTAGCAGTGATGCAATTTGCATAATCAATGCAATAATCGTTACAAAACCTGCAAGTGGTTTGGTTGCATCTGACAATGGGATTATCGTTTGAATAAGCATAATTTGAACATCTTCTTTTGATGGGACTTTGTAAGCAATCAAGATAAACTCAATAATTAATGCAAACAAATATCGAACCCATGAGGGAACTTTAATAGTTGTGTACTGATTACTCATTCTATTTTTTGTTGCAGGACCTTTCATCACATTAAAAGCACTCTGTTTAGAATACCCTTTATTCATAAGCTTGCCCATGCCACGATTAAAGCTTTTCTTTCTCACATTGAATGGATGAACTATCAAGATTATAAATTTCCTCCTTATATTCCAAAATGTTTTAAGCAAAATATAAATACTCGAGATTGTAGTCAGATATTAATGGCAGGTAAATACTATGTAGATACAGCGATATGGAGAGACATTCACGAAAATAGAAAAGATAAGAATAAACAACTTGGAGAATTGGCATTTGAATCTTTCAAGAAAATACGGACAAATAAAGAGAAAATAATTTATTCAGATTTTGTTGTTGAGGAATTATCACACGCTTACGATAAGCAGACTATTAACAAACTCTTTAAAGGTGTATCAGAAGCCCTAGAGAAAGTTGAAATCAATGAAGTGCAATTAAAAGAGGCTGCTGATTTGTCCAAAAAACTAAACATTCCTTTTGGCGATGCAATTCATGGGGTACTAGCAAGAGATAATAGTGCAGTTATGGTAACAAGAGATAGGCATTTTAGAAAGTTAAAAGATAAAATCACTATCAAAAAGCCAGAAGAGTTAATTTAGCTTAATCCCAAACTTTTTAGCATATTCGCTGGCAACCCTATCTCTAATCTTATGTAATTCCTTATCGCTTATTTTCTTTTTTGCAGCACCTTTAAAAGCTACTAGATGCTGTAAAACAACATCTTTTTCTATTGCATTAAGTTTTTCCCTAACAGACTCTCTAATAAACTCTGTTCTGTTGCTGAAATGCAAAGGTTTTAAGATTGCATCTATCTTCTTTACAACATCTTCCTGAAGCTTGAAAGTTATAGTTTCCATCGTAATATACACGTAATACAATGTAATATTTAAATCTTTCTATTTTACTTCCACCCTCAACGAATGAAACGACTAAAACAAAAAACTAAAACGGGATTTGGGGGCTAAATATCGTAGGCTGTTAAGTTAAAAGGACATTTATAAGATTCTCAAATAAATTTTTTTCATTTGAGTTTATCAAAGAAAAGTTTAAATATAGTAAACCTTTTTACTATCTATAGCGAAGTTTGACTATGTTGTGAAACATAGCTTGGCTTAAAAAAGCCTGTTCCAGAAAGGAACTTACGAAATAACTGACTTCTAAACTAAATGTGTAGATAGACACTATAAAAACGCTACCGAAAAAGGTAGGGAGGTAAAATAAAATGGCAAATGATGCATACCTAAACATAAGGCAATGTATAGATGCTACAACTGTAGAGGTTAAAATTGCTGTAGCGGCGTTGGCTTACCAACTTGGGAAAGATAAGGCGTTTAATTCTAAAGAGGAGAAGGAAGAATAATCCTCTTTTTTTATTTTTTTTTGATTTATGCCCTTCTAACTTAACAGCACGAAATATAAAATATAGTAGAATTTATATTGAGTAAGTTAAAGTAAACAAATAATAAACGTAGGGGGTCAATTTGAAACAATTATTTGTTTTGGGTATATTTGTGGTATTATTATTTTTAATAGGGTGTACAGAGAATACTATTCAAACTTCTCTTACTCCGCAGGAAAATAAAGTTGTTGATGTTCAAAAAACTATTCCCAATAAAGAAAATCCAAATTTGACAAAAAAAGAGGAATCTCCAGTAATTCTAAAAGAAGAACCGCCGATAACAACTCCTCCAATTTTGACAAAACAAGAGCCCATACTTCCTAAAGAGAGTTCATTAAAGGAAAATACATTATCATTTACCTCTTTTATTGAAGAATCGTTAGATAAATACACATCTATTGAGACGAAAATTTATCAGGGTATAAACGACTTTTCTTCTAATAAAAATACATAAGAAGAGTTGTGCATTTCATTAAATTCTCAGAAAGATGCCAGTAAAGAATTATACCTAAAATTTTTGGAAAAGAGGTATACTAATCCAATGTTATTCAAAATAGAATTAGATAACATCAAAGAGAGTGTTTCAGAAAATCTTAAACAATTTAGTGGTTTACTTGATAAAGATGTTTCCTCTTTTTGCTCTAGTCAAGGTTCTATCCTATTACTTAATAAAATTAATGATAATCTTCTCACATATACATTGAGATTTCGTGAAACAATTTCATCTTTAAATAATATAAAACAACACATTTCTAATAATAAAAATCCTTCTGTTCCGAACATAGCCCATGTAGGAGATAGCATAGAAAAAGGTGGAATTAAAGTTACTTTAAATAAAGTTACTAAAAATTATTTATCATGGCAATGTTCTTATAACGAATTAATAGATAGATTAAGAGATAGTGATGTTTTTACAGATGAAGAAAGGAAAGATATTCAAAAATACCAGAGTTCTATTTCTTCTTCCGGCACGTTGCGGGAGCAATTGATAGAAGAATTAAATAAAAAATATGGTAATAGGGTAGGAAGTGAAGATCTAAAATTTTTATATGTTGACTGGAGTTATGAAGTCACTAATCAAAAATTAGCAAAGGAAAATTTAGCAACTCGTCTTCGGGAGAGAAAATGGGCTTTGCAAGAAATATATCGTAGTGTTGGGTCGGTTTATACTGGAACTGTAGGATATAATGATATTAATACAGTTTCATTGTATAAAGAAAATTTACCAAGTTTTGATCCAAGTGAGTATTATGATTATTCATACCTTGGTGGTACTTCTTTCAGTAATCAGGAATTAGATGGGGTTAATTCAGGGGAAATTAAAGTGATTATTTATTTTTCAAATTGTGTGGGAAACAGTGCAATAAATATACAGCACACTGAGCAGGGTTTAATATGCGATAATGCTTACATTTTTACAGTTAATTTAGACGACTAGGTGAGGTTATATGGTAAAAGAAATAAAGTGTAAATGCAACCAATGCGGGAAAGTTTGGCATTATCTGCCTAATGAAGAAAGTTCCATAAAAACCCAGCAAGTAGGTAATGCTATGGTGGGAGTAGGTATGTGTTGCTCACCACTTGGACCACTTTATTCCAACAAGTCCCTTGATTTAGCAAGACAAGCTAATAAATTCAAAAAATGCCCTGAATGTGGCTCATCAGACATCACTAAAAAAACAATAGAATATGAGCAAAAATAACCCATTAGTCCAATCATCAATTTATCTAATTGTCAACTTGCATCAAAAAAGGCTATCCCCTTATCGCAATAAGAAGGGATACAGTTGCAGATTTTATCCTTCATGCTCTAATTATGGGGTTTTAGCTTTGAAAAAGTATGGTTTCTTTAAGGGATGGCTAAAAACAATCAATCGCATTTTAAGATGCAACCCAAAAAACTTCAAATCATGTGTGGACTATCCTTGATTAGTCATTTAAAGTACATTCTAAAAATCTTAATACAAAAAGTAGTTTAATTGACCATTGTTCAGATCCATAGTTGGGATTAATCCCATGCAAAACGTTATTTCTAAATGTCCAGAGTTGATTTTTCCTTTTAGTTCTATATTTAGTTTTTTTATCAACAAATTCGACAAATTCATTAGATAGCATCTGATACGTTGATTGTAAATATTTAGATATATTTTTAAAGTTTGCATTAGAATTAGTTCCCTTAATTTTGCCCCTTTTCACTATTTTCTTTTTAATTCCATAAGTGTAAAATGACCCATCAATTACAATAATAAGCAATGGAATAGAAACTAAAAAGTCCTTTTCAATATGGGCTTTCAATCCACGTTTAAGTATTTCTTTGTAGGGTTTAATATATTTATTTTTGGTTAAAAAATCAGTATAATCATCCAAATGTTTCATATCATCAAGAAAATCAATAAACTTTTTATTTTGATGGTCATATAGATTAAGAATCGTTAAAGGCAATTTTTGATATAAAATCCATTTATTATTTGATTTCCTAATCTTTGAATCAATTCTTTTCATTTCCTTTGCTCCCTTTTCTATTGCGTCTGATAAAATATTGAATCGCATTTCCAATATTTTCATAGGAAGCGTAATTTTGTTATGTAACTGCGTTAGTTTATTGGTATGGTTAGCCATAATCTGAGTAAGTGAACTTGTTCTTAATATTGTTTGCATGACATTATCATTTATTTTAATCGCTTTTAGAAGATAATCTATATTATTTATAGGAATTTTAGTTATCTTGTTTTCTACCATAATTTAATATTATTTATTTTAAGTATATAAAGTTAGCCCCAACTCCACTAACTAAAAAAACGAACGAAATGCCTCTTTGTCGTCTAAAATATAGCCTCGCTACGCTCGAATTTATGGGTTTACTGCAATTCAAACTTTTCGGACGAAATTTTACCACACTTTGTATGGTAAAAGAATATAACAAGAATTAGGCGGTTCGGAACGACCGCTTCGCTATTTTGCCAAGCAAAATTCGTTCCTCTCCCAAATTTTTGCCAGCTCTGAGAATTTCTCCAGCTCTGCAACGTGTGGGTTGCCTCACGTTACGAGGAGAATTTTTTCGAGGGCGTCCAACTTCGGTTAACGGCATACGTTAGTTTCAATTTTTTCGGGGGCTTTAACTATAAGGGGGGCACACTCTAAAACGAATAATATAAATAGTAGAACTTTTTTAGGTATAAAAATATGAGAGGAGGTCTACTAATTGCAGGGGCTGTAATAATTTTTCTAGGATTTCTTTTAACAGTTACTATTATTGGGGCTATTCTTGGTATTCCATTAATCATTGCAGGAGCTATTGTATTTATTCTAGGATTATTTTTGTCTCCAACCAAACAACAAAATCAAATAATAATCCAACAGCATGTTGGAGACAAACATGTTAAAAGCAAAAAAGAAGATTAAAAACTTATCATTAAATAAATAATTTAAAATTTCATTCTACTATGAGCATTAGAAGAGGTAAGCTGGGGGAGTATAGAATCATTGTAGAATTGTTAAAAAGAGGATATAATGTTTTTGAAGTTGTAGATGATAATGAAGGCATAGACTTTGTAATAAGATTATCAAATGGTAAGTATATAGAAATACAAGCAAAATATAAGAAAGATGGATATTTTAATCAATTCTATATGAGGAGAGAGTCAAGGGATAATTATTTCTTTATATTCTATTGGGTTGATGAAGATCATTTTTGGATAATTCCATCAAAGGACATTAAGGAAAAGGCACGTTACCAACAAGATGGTGTGTGGAAAAATATCTATACAATAGACCTAACAAGTGGTGTTCAAAGGGAAATTTTTAAAGATTACAAAGACAAGTGGGAATTATTAGAAAGAGAAGTTGAAAGGGAGGCAAAGGAGTAAAAATTATACGACAGCCTCACAAACCAATTCAGAGTTAGGCAATTTTTGGTTTATCTGTTGAGAAATAATTGGGTTCTTTTCAACAATCTTATTTCTTATTTTAATTTGGAATACTAATCTAATTTCTATTATATTTTCGTGCACATTTATAGTAAATTGCCAATTTGGAA
>CAZBGH010000091.1:0-6743 GCA_964491335.1 uncultured Methanosarcinales archaeon
GTTCAAAGTGTTGGCAAATGAATTAAAAGACATTAATTACAATAAATTAATCCTGATTGTAGGCTTTTCCAACGACAAGGATATAAAAACAATATCGGAAATAATTAAAAATAAGGCATATAAAGCCATAATAACTAAATCAGGCAATGAAAGGGCATTAGAACCAAAAATAATAAAAAAGTATTTCAACAAAAACTCAATTATAATTGAAAATCCCAAAAAAGCATTAGAATATGCAAAAGATATTGCAGAAAAAAGGGATTTAATCTTAATTACAGGCTCGATATTTTTGGTTGGTGAATTAATGTGAAAAAGGACTGGAAATACGGGATTGCTAGAGACAGCATGGCCTTTGGCAGCATTCTTTTTTATTTAGTTGTAATTGCAAGATCAACAATAGGCGAATATTTGACTTTTGTTTACCAGCTTTTAATTGCGCTTGCATTTTTAATAATCTCGTCTTTTTTCATAAAAAAGGCAAATCACCATTTGGCAAGAGCTTTTGTTTTAGTAGTCTTTACAAGCTTGTTTTACAAAGATGCTCCATTTACTGTTTTTGCAGCTTTAGTATGGGTTTTCATGATAGGATCTGCATTTTATATTAGGGAAAAAAAGAAATCGATTTATAAGGGAATGGTTTTGGGTATAATTGCTACTGTAATTAGTTATTATTTGAGTTTATTAATAAGTTAAGATAAATAGATCTATTACAAATCTATTTCAATCCTACCTTTCTCTAAGTTAGGGTGTATCTTCATTTTTGTCTTAATCAGTATACTTAATTAGTATATATTCCCAACAAAAGTTGTCACACTCTTTCCTTTAAGCGTTGTCGTGAAAGTAGAATTTGATACAGCAAGAGAGGGCAAAGAAACCCAATTTTCTGTTTGGGAAGTCCTGTAAACAGTAGAAAATCCCGTAATGTTGGCATTGTCCAGCTTAAAACTCACGGAGGTATCTCCTGGATTGTTGTTGATAACAACAACAATAAATCTGTTATTTGCAGTGTCTTTAAATGCTGTAACTTTAATGCCTGCGATATTTGACTGGGCATCTACGCGAACGGAGCCAGGCTTCACAAAGCGGGAAAACTGGCCCATAGTGTAGTAGTGCTTTTGTATCTCGTAGCCGAGGTATTGAGAGCCAGAATTCTTGAGGGTTACAAGACTGCTAATAGGAGACCGGGCATTGTCCCACTCTCCGAAGAACCCCCACATATAATCAATGGCGCTGGCACCATAGTTTCCGATAAGGTCTTGCATGGTATTGGCCCACTGAAAGGCATTGGATTGATAAAACTCGGTCATCCATACAGGAATATCATACTGCTCGCCAAGCTCTTTTATGAGCTTCTTTATCTCCTGGCTATTTCTCCGTACCCCGTCTACTACAAGCGTACAATCCCCTTGATCGTAGAGGTGATAAGCAAGAGCACCTACATACTGTCGGGCCTGCTGGTCTTTAAGAACGATGTCAATACGTTTATAAGCCTCGCAAGGATTTACATCATCGGAGATTACTATTTTGGTGGCTAAACCTTCGGTTTTTAACTTGGGCCCTAGGAGCTTGATCGCATCACGGATGAAAGTCCCCGGTAGGTTTATCTGCCCGGTGTCGGTTAATAGTCCTGGCTCATTAAAGATGGAATAGTAGGGCATCCTAAGGCCAAGGCTGCTATAGCGCCTGATAATGGTCATAGCCCACTCTACGTACTCGGCGGGGTTAACCCTAGTCTTCCACCAGCTTTCCGGAGAGAGAGGAGAGAAGAAATAGGTGGTGACTCCCCGACCTGTAGCCCGTCTCACGTGATCTGCCAGGCCATCAACCCTCCGAAACTGGAAGTTGAATCTGGATATGTCCGTGTTTGCGGGATCGTTATTGTCGTTGACTGGCTCGATAGCTCCCTCTGCCTGTGTCCGGACACGAGTTAATCCCAAGTCTACGTAGAGCAAATCCAGAATTTCCTCTTGTTCTGAATTTGGCACTATTGTGGCTGCTTTCCCATCCGATCCTGGAATCATATTGTTGAACATATGGGAATCATCAAATAGTCGTGCTGTAGAGCCAAAACCATCCATTGTTTGATATTCAACACAGCCATCAATAGATATATCAGCAGAGCTCAGAGTTGGTTTTGGACATGGCTTTTTAGGTTGTGGGGTAGGTTCAGGAGTCGGCTCTGGCGTAGGTTCTGGCACAATATATTCAATCGGTTTTGGTTCGTGTATATCTACTGGTTGCTCTTTCTTTTCGCATCCGGCAATTAAAATCGCAGCTGCTATTGCAACGATTACTGCTAATCCGAATCGCGTTTTGAGTTTCATGAATTTTAAGCTCCTTTATTCACAATCCTCGCGGCAATAAAGCGGGCCGCAGTCTCCCGTGCATTTTTTCTCATCGCAGTAAGAGGGTGTGCATCCCTCAAAAGGTTCGCAAACGCCGTTTCCGCAGGTTGCGCAGCGCTCTTCATAATTCCCAAATACGGTGTAGTTGTAGCATTTGGCGTTATTCAAGCTCCGTGAGTATTGAGACGTACATCCACTCGCAAAAACCGCGCCAATTAATAACATTACCAATAATGTTCTACACTTCAGCATTTTGACAACCTATCTTATTCCAGTATCAATATCAAAATCCGCCACTACTGTTTCGCCAACTTTAACTTCAATTTCTTTAGGAATTACATTTCCTAAAAAAGACCTTAACCCTTCCAAAGGCAATTCCTTTCCTGTGGCATCAGTAATATCCACAATATATGTACCAGCTTTTAAAGAGACAGAATAGTCTCCATTCGCATCAAGGTTAACTTCAGCAACCTTTATTTTTGTAGGTTGTTCATAGATAACGAGTTTTCTATTTTCGTAAGCTTTAGCTATTCGTTCAGGTGGCAGGTTACAAGGCTCAACGGGACATAACGGCCCTATAGTGACCTTTCCCTGTAAAATTCCATTTTTAGATTCTATACTCTGCTGTTGTTGAGCACAACCACTGATTAGCACCATGCTCATAATCAATCCGACTCCAACTGTTAGTACTGATAGTAATGAAGTATAATTCATCTTATACTCACCTATTACGTTTTTTGCAATTCACCATTTTACAACACCCGCACTATTTTTCCTACAGATGGAATATCATCCACCATCACAAACAAAATATACCATCCTGGAAGTGCTTTCATTCTATCATTTGGGACGGTTGCCTGAATTCGGGATCCGTTCTGTTTGAAATTCAGAGAGAGATATCTGTTGGGGCCGGAATTTATCCAATGCGTCTCTGCCCGCATATCGATCAATACAACCTCTGTTACTGCTGATGTGCGTGAAACCTGCATAGAAAATGTCTCACCAATAGACAAATCGGTTGTAGAAAGTGAGTCAATTTGTGGGCGGACACCTCTAAATAGATAGGGTGGTTCAAAGGCTTCTATGCGCATATCTTTTCCGAAAGGTGTTTCGTCCAAGCCAGCCGCATTCGTAGCTATAACTCTACCATCTGGAATAAGTGCACCTATATTGTGATAGTGAATAAAACGATTCATATTTGCTAAAGGTCGCCAACTATCAGTTTTAGGATCGTATAAATCAACAACATTGGTAACCTTTTGAAGCTGCCCAGATCTACTTAATGTCACAGGAGATGGTCCAATTCCAGTGTATTCGCCGCCATATACAAGAATCTTTCCTCCTGGAAGCATCATGGCCTCGGGACGTTGGCGTATCAAAGGTTTAGAATTCCTTTCTGGCGAAGAACCAAATGACCAAGAATCTGTAACAGGATCATATATCTCAGTAAATCTTGGATTGGTGTTATCGGGTGTGGGGTCAATGCCAAATGTCACAACTTTTCCATCTGGAAGCATTATAAACGTGTGATCTGAATGCTCCCCAGCGGGAGCACCTTTTCTGCTTTGTAGCATTTGCGCAGCATCGCGCCACGTATTTGACTGAATGTTGTAAATTTCAACATCACGCCATGTTTTCAGAACCTCGCCCGTATAAAGCACAAGGGCAGGAGACATCTCTTGTGGGCGTTTATAAGAATCTGCAAGAATCCATTTGTTTGTATTTGGATCATAAATTTCAACAACATTGTTTCGGTTGCCTCCACCTGGTGGGCTACCACTATCACCTCCTAACACCATAATTCGTTGATCAGGCAACCGAACAATCGACGGATACCAATGGCCTACACTCATATCAGGAAGTATTGTCCATGTATCCGTATTAGGATGATAAATCTTTGCTTGCTTCAAGAAAGCTGGGTTGGCACCTTGTGGACCTCCTCCAATGCCATCGCTTCCTCCAGCCAAAAAAACATCTCCGTTCATAAGTAATACAGTTGCATGCCCTGCAGCTTTTTTGCCGCCAAAATCCTCGGTGTTTTTTGGGAAGCGCTTTTTACCTGTAACAGGATCAAATATAACAGGGTCCTTGGAATCATGACAGAAAAATATTTCACCGTTTGGTAGAAGCGTTGCAGTTCCTGTTCCTTGGAAATTTTCTGGCTCTGTATCTCCAATAATAGACCATTTTCCTTTATTTGTTTCTGGCCCAAGATTAAAATTGGATTGTGCACCGCTTCCTGATAAACTGACTGGTACTTCTTTATATTCGTAATTTGGATAGGAAGCGCCTAGCTGGTAGGGCCCTTCTGGAACATTTCCTATGAGGAATGACCCATCATTACCAGACCGCACCTCTCTAAAAAAATTAAGATCAGAAGTAAATAAAGTAATCCTAGCTTTTGGGATACCATTGCCTGATGAATCAAATACTTTGCCTGAAACTGTATTTGCTTCTCCAGGACCTGGAACAGGTTCCGGGGTTGGCACAGGTTCTGGAGTAGGCTCCGGAATCGGTTCTGGCTCCTGTTCTATAGGCTCATGTTCTATAACAACATGTTTAATAGGTTCTGGTCTGTGTATGCCGCTAGGTTGCTCTTTCTTTTCGCATCCTATAATTAAAATTATGGCAACTATTGCAACGAGCATCCATAATCCGAATTTAATTTTGAATTTCATAAATCCTAACTTCAGCATTCTGAAAACCTATCTTATTCCAGTATCAATATTAAAATCCGCCACTACTGTTTCGCCAACTTTAACTTCAATTTCTTTAGGAATTATATTTCCTAAGAAAGACCTTAACCCTTCCAAAGGCAATTCCTTTCCTGTGGCATCAGTAATATCCACAATATATGTACCAGCTTTTAAAGAGACAGAATAGTCTCCATTCGCAACTTCTGTGCCATTAATATAAAGCTTATGCTTATCATTTGCATTATCAAATGTATAAACTATATGGTACCACTTATTTAGATTTCCTGAATTGTAAAAATTAAAGGTTGTGTCAGAGAGAGAATTGTAACCAACAGTAGCACCCAGATAGCCTTGCGCATTAATTCTGAAATCGTACTCTGCATTATGTTTGTTTAGAATAATAGAGTCCTCTCCTGAGTTATTACCTGGGAAAATCCAGGCTTCAAGGCTTAAATTAACTGGAGGAGCAAAGTCTTGCACCTCAACTAAATCATGGTTACCATCAAAACTTAAGGAATAATTAATTTTTCCAGTAGTCCATACAGGACCATTATGTAGAGTACCATTTCTTCCATTACCAGAAGAATCATTTGTTATATTTCCTGAGCCTTCATCAAATTTCCAGTAGCCCATTAGAGTATTAGAGTTAGGATTTACTGAAGCTATTATAATCTGTGAAGCATTTGCCACTACACTCAATAATACCACAAAAATAACATTTTATTTATAACTATTTATATTGTGAGATATATATTTTCCAATATAGTAATTTAGTAAATATCCAAAAGATTTGCTTAATCTTTTAATCACTCTCTCCCAAAAACCACTTTGTAAGCTCGATATTATTAACCTTGCCAATCCTCTTAACTTCAATTACCTGTTTTTGCTCAAGAGATTTAATGTACCTAGATAAAGAAACCTTAGGGATTCCAGTCCTATAGTATATTTTAGATTGCGTTGTTTTGCCATTATTTTTGACAATAAACTCTACAACCTCTTTTTCTTTGTCTTTAAGAGTCTCTAAAATATCATCTGCTCTTTTTCCTAGTCTTAGCTCTGTTTTTACTTCTTTAATTCCTTTATTTGCCTTATTTACTTTTTCTTCTTTATTGGATTTTTTGATTTGAAGAGACGATAGGGGTATTCAAATTAATCTCTACATCATTCAATGAGCCTTTTTCTACATTTACATTTACAAACCCTACCCCTACTTTATACCTGGCAAATATTTTGCAATTACCTACCGGAGCATACTCTAAAAGAAATGAGCCAAATTTATCAGTACTTTCTGGAAAATTTACCAAACCTGATCCTGCACATTCAAATTTTAATTTTGCAAATCCTACAACATTGTCGTATTTATCCTTAACAATACCCCTTATAGAGCCAACTGGATAAAGAAATATGGTCTCAGTCAGATTATTTTCCACATTTAAAGTGTCAGTGCCATAATAATCCCTTCCGCGAGTTAATAAATTATCAGCTTTAAATTCAGCTTCATACATACCATTATTAAGACTTATGCTTAGAATAGAGATTCCGAAAGTTAGATAAACCACCTATTTCATGGTAGAATAATACGTGGGGCATGGCTTGAGCCATATTCCCCACATCGATATGACAAGACATCATATCGAAAATGAGGTTAAATCCTTCTTGGATAAATGCTTTGCGAAAGTTGGTGACAACATAGTTTATTCTA
>CAZBGH010000092.1:0-6682 GCA_964491335.1 uncultured Methanosarcinales archaeon
CGAAGTTTTTCATGGTTCCCCATAAGGGACCTCCCCCTTGTCAGCTAAAAGTTATAATCCAAGAGCCTTGCATATTGGCACTACCTTTAGGATTTCTACTGAGCCCCTAAACAAACTAATTTAAATACATAGTCTATTAAATACCTCTTTCTATGGATATAACTCTAGTAATATTATACTCTATAGCCTTTCTAGCTCTATTAATAGCTTCTTACACTGATTTAAAGACCAGAGAGGTTCCAGACTGGCTTAATTATAGCATTATATTTGCTGGTGTAGGGCTAAGATTAATGTTCTCTGTATATTATAATAATTACAGCTATATTATAGAAGGACTTATAGGATTAGCCTTATTTGTAGCTATATCTTTACTCATGTTTTATGCAGGTCAATGGGGGGGTGGAGATAGCAAGATGCTCATGGGCCTAGGAGCATTATTTGGCATAAGCCTTGACTACAACTCCTTTGCTATATATTTCTTTATAAATTTGCTTTTAGCTGGTTCCATCTATGGCTTACTTTTTTCAATATACCTTACCATTAAATATTGGACATCATTTAAGAAAGAATTAAGGAATTTTAGGCAATATTTCCATAAAGGATATCATTATTTAACACTGCTCATCTTAATTGTATCCATAGTTGTCTATTTTTCACTTCATGATATCTATTTAAAAATGCTTATATTATCCTGGGTTATCTTATTATTGATACTCAATA
Organism: uncultured Methanosarcinales archaeon; assembly: GCA_964491335.1. Lineage (GTDB taxonomy): Archaea > Nanobdellota > Nanobdellia > Woesearchaeales > JACPIF01 > JACPIF01. Next base: position 721 of record CAZBGH010000092.1, read on the forward strand.
CACTCTTGATATTTATAAAAATGGTTGAAAAAGCCTGTATGCTAAAATTAGTAAATCCAAAAATTTTGACAGAGGGAGACTGGATAGCGAAAGAAGTAAAATATAAAGGTAAAATCATAGCTAGTCCAAAAGATTTAGGAGTAAGTAAGCAGCAGATAAACTTTTTAACTAGGCTATATAAACAAAAGAAGATAAATAAAGTTGTCTTAAAGGTAGGTATTCCATTTATTCCTTCTTTTTTAATAGGTTTTATAGTTACTATATTGTTTGGAAATCTACTAGCTTATTTGATAAGCTCTTTGACATAAATAAGACTCTTTTATATTCAACTGTATCTAAAGCACCACACCTTTACACTCCTTTTTAAGGCAACCTTCTCAACTGCCTTATCTGATAATTATCCTCTTCACTGCCAGGCATTCTATCCACTTTTTTCTCCATAACAGGTGTGGGCTCAATCTCTTCTGGTATTTCTTGTTCTGTTATCCTTTTAGTTTCACTACTAAGCTTAAGCTCAGCAGTTGACATATCATCGTCTTTAAACTGTTTATTGCTCCATTGAAAATTTAGATTATCACCTGTTCTTCTAGGTATTAAGTTAATGGTCAAATGCGGCCACTTTTGACCAGCTGAGATCCCATTATTAATTATGATGTTAGTTCCTTCCATTTGGAGCGATTCAAAGATGATAGATGAAAGTTTATTAGTAACTTGAAATAATCTTGCTGTTACAAACTCAGAGATTTGCTCAAATATTGCATTATGATCTTTAGGCATTAACAAGATATGCCCAGCAGAAGCAGGTGTAGGGTGCAGAATAGCTAGAACTTCCTTGTCTTCATAAACTTTCCTTGCAGTAACTTTATTATTAATTACACTGCATAATAAACAATCTTCCTTTACCATCTTTGATTGAACTCTTTAGGTTAGTATTATTTTACTTTGCAATTATGATTTTTGACATCTTCAAAGTTCTATAATTCATCAGCTAAATCATCTATATTCATACCTTCTCTGAACTTCTTGCTATCTCTCTTTTTTCTTCTTTTAGTAGCAGATTTTTGTACCTCTTTATACTCAGCTTCAACAACTTTTCTATCGCTAGGTATCTTAACCTCTTTTGATCCTTGAAGTTTATCAGATATCTTTTTAGACATCGTAGTAGAAATATTAGTAGCTTGAATTTCAGATGGTTTTATCTCTGCTCTCATTTCTTGCTGTACTTCTTGAGGTTTTTCAACCTGTTCAGCTTTCTCCGATTGCATTCCTAAATCAATTGTCATAAATTCTAATATCCTTTTATGAATTATAGCCATGTTTTGTTCGGATATCTGGAATTCAGGAACAACCAAATTTACTTTATCTCCTTCATTTCTAGGGATTATATGAACCATTACATGTTGGGCCTTTTGACCAGCAGAGGCTCCATTTGCAACAAAAATACTAGTACCTTGCACTTGAAATGCTCTCAACAAGGCTCCTGAAATCCCTTTTGCAACATTAAATAGATGAGAAATTTCATCATCATTCATCTGTGGCAGTATATTATAATGTTCTCTAGGTACTAGTAAGACATGACCAAGACTAGCAGGGTTAATATCAAGAACTGCGACAATTTTATCATCGTCATACACTCTTCTTGAGTTTACTTTACCATGAATAATTTGACAGAAGAGACATTGTTGTTTCTGGAATTCTCTGAGTTCCTCAGGGCCCATATTCTTAAGCCTTTCTTGCAATATTTTCTGTTCATCCGCGCTCATACCTTGTAATTCCATTTTTATAATGTTCTGATTTATTATTAATTGAAATTTTCTTAGCTTTATTTATTAGCTTTATATAACTTTACTTTTCAAAGACTTGTTTCCCAATTATTATAATTAAAATAAATTTTGCTGACTCTTTTGTAAATTATCTTTTAATTATTATATCTAAAATATTATTAACCATCCACTACCTTTAACATGCTCATAACTTTCTCTGAATTAAAGTAGAAATAAATCCCTGCGATTAAGGAAATAATTGTTATAATCAATCCATAAATAAAACTATTTGGGAGATAGTAAAATCCAATAATTTTGTCATTTGAATTTACTTTAGTAGCTATAAGCCCTTTGTAAGAGAAAACTTCTCTGTCTTTTACTTTCCAGCCATTATCAAAATTTTGGTTTAATACTAAAGTATAATCTTTTTTAACGTCATCCTTCTTATAGTTAACTTTTATTTTAATCATGTTAGGACTAAAGTATATGATATCTTGCGTTTGATTATTCTCAGCAAAATAAGATTCTCCTATGTACTTTGCATATTTTTCTCCTGTATCAATAAAAGCAGGAACAGCTTTAATTGGTGGATGAACTCTTTCATAGCAGTCAATTGTTCCAAGATTCTGAAGAAAATTTGGATATTGTGATATAAGTGGATTTGAACTCCATATAGGAATTACCATATTAGGAGGCTCTTCTCTTATAGCAGGCGCTATGATGTCAAATGTATTACCATATAATGGCCATGAAACAAGTAGTAAATCTATCGTTATTACAAACAATAAAATAAGAACAATAGTAGAGCTATTAATATTTTTTCCTTTAATCTTTATCTTTTTTTTCTCTTCTATTTTTGAGAGAACATAACCAATAATAAGTGCTGCAAAAAAATTAAATGCAATAATAAATCTAGATGGCCCATGCAAAGAAGCTAAGAATGGTATTCTATGAATAATATTCCACAGATTGATGACAGAAGCATCCCCTAATGCAATTACAAGGAAAATAAATGAACTGATTAATAGTGGCCATATTTTTTTGTACCAATACAAACTAGCAATAAGCAAAACTAATGGAATAATGCCTATATAGCTACCATATTCGTGCCACGCCCATGGTAATTCGCCGCCAACTCTTTTAATAATAACCTGCTCAAAAGGGATGTCTCTTGGCATAAAAGTCTTTCCAAGCAATAGTTCCTTTTGATTTCTATCGAGTAGGGATTTAATTAGCAAATTTACTGAATGGTACTGGGTATCTTGCTGCACAGATGCATATTTCTTAGTAAATTCCATTAATGGAAAGAGCTTTATAGCTGCTATTAAGAAAAAAGATATTAAGATTACTATTGCTATAATTAATGGCTTAAATGATTTAGACTGCATAGAAATGAATAGTGAATACAAACCTAGAATTAGTGCTATAAAGACAATAGGATAAACTGCTCCACCAAATATAAGGAATGCTATAAATAAAGCAGCTGGAAATACATATTTAATATTCTCTAATGCTTTTAAATAGAAGAAGAGTATCCATGGAAAGAGCCCCATCATAAAGTAAATTGTATGACCAACATTAGCTCTTAATGGAAACCAAGAGCTGAGAAAGAATATTATTGGTGGAATAAGTGAGGAAAATTTTCCATAGCCCAATTTTCTGCTGACAAAATACATCCCTAACATACCAATAAATAATGCTAAGAATATCTGTAGTTTTAATCCATGGACCTCTCCGAAAAGTAGAACTAGTATGAATAATGGAGAAAGAAAGGTGGATTGAGGATTTGCAAGTAATGGGGATCCTCCACAATGATAGGGGTTCCATAGAGGGAACTGAAAAAATCCTATGATCTCCTTACGAGGCACTGCGTGATAAAATGTATGCTGATCCCAGTCCAGTTGCCCCCAATTTGAGAAGTTAAGCAGAATTGGAAAGGCAGCCATTATAGAGAGAAATGCGAAGAAAAGAAGTGGGTATTTATACTTTGAAATCTTGCCAATGCATGTACTAATTATTGTCTTCATAATGATTTACCCTTTTACAAAAGTGATGAGTAATTAAGCAAAATATTTAAATTAGTATATAATAGCCTATTATTTAGTAAATGGGGTGTAGGTCATTTTTAACCAATGTCTGCGTAAAATATTTCTAGTTTTCATTATTAATATTTATCTACTTTTTTATTAAACTCATTTTCTCTAGCAGCAGAAGAATACAAACCTTATTTACACAAAGCAAATGTTCCAGAGCATCCTAAAGTAAAATTGTATGGAAGTTACCAGACTAATTTATTTCCAGGAGCAGCTACTTATACATCTCCTATAGAAGTTCCAAAAGGCACAAATGATTTACAGCCTTTTATTTCTATCCAGTATAATAGTCAATCAGTAAAGCAAAGGCCAAGTATTTTAGGAGTTGGTTGGGGTTTAACGCAGAATTATGTATATAGAGATATTAATGCAACTCTGGCAAATGTTTCTGATGATACTTTTAAACTTGTTTTTCTAGGAAATGCTTACGATTTAGTTTATGATTCCACTGATAGTTTCTATCATACAAAAACTGAGACATTCCTGAGAATTGGGAACTTAAGTGGAGCCTCAAACACAGATGATAGTTATTGGTTGGTAAAAGCTAAAGACGGCACACAGTTTAGGTTTGGGTTTACAAATGATTCTGAGCTTAGCAAAAAATATTATAGAGTCGCAAACTCGGGGTGGAGATTTAAAATGGTATTATATCCGGATACTGGAACATATACGTGGAGAGCCAGTGATAAGGCTCCTTTAAATCCAGCATATAAACCTATTGAATTTTTCCTTCCAGAGGGATCATCATGACCCTATCAGAAATATTCGATTTTGTTATTATTGGAATTTTACTTACTTTTCTTTTTGCAAACAGATTATCAGATTCCCATTTATTGAGCTACAGATTAGGCTTTCTCAAAGATTTATTTGTTTTTTTCTTAAAAGTAAATGAAACAAATGCTTGGAGTATAGTAAGATTTCTTTTTTTTAATATTGTAATTTTTGGATACTTATTAATTCTTAACGTTATTATAAATCAAGAAATCTTTTGGTTTTTTAGTAATAAATTTACATCTACATACCAATTTGTTACTTTCGGAATCTTCGTGATTGGTTATTTATTAGTTTTTCTCAATGAAGAAATTTCAAAATTTGTCTATAGAAAGAAATCTGGTAACAATTTATTTATTGCATATTTACTAAGATTTATTACTTTTAGTATTGGTCAGATTTTTTTGATTGAAGCTCTATTAAGAAATTAAATCATCCTTAGGCGTAAACTAGAGATGCAGTAAGCCACTGGGTAACTACCCCTACGACAAAAGACTACTAAAATTTAGTTTTTTTAGGTTGAATGCAATATGGTGGCGTTGCATGGCAGTATTTTTACATTAAAATGACATGCCCCATTCAAGATTGCATTGCTCATCTACCAGTATCATCTTAAACAAGTTTCTGGTTAACACTTTACTGTAAAAAATAGAAACTTTTATAAAGTTTATAAGAGTAGAGTGAATCCATGGATACTGACATAAGGACCCTATCCAATGATATAAGAGAAATTAAAGAAAGTCTCGATGTAATTAAACATATCCTACAGGAAGAATATGAGTTAAGTAATTATGCAAAGAAACAACTTAAAATAGCTCGGAAAACTCCACTTTCTAAATATGTAAGTCATGAAGAAGTTAAAAGAAGATTATTACAATGAATTACCAACTAGACTGGCATCCTCAAGCTTTTAAAGTTCTCAAAAAATTACCAAAAGAGATTATTAAGCGTGTGCTTGACAAATTTGATGAAGTAATTGAAGACCCATTTCGTTATTTAGAACATTACGAGGGTGAGGATTTATATAAGTTTAGAATAGGCGATTACCGTGCATTAGTAAAAGTTAACATTAAAGAAAAGTCACTTCTTGTTCAAGTGTTTGGTCATAGAAGCAAAGTTTACAAGTAATACTATGTGCAGTCTAATTTGGACGAATTACCAGAGAAGTTAAACCTTATGATAGCTTTGACTTACCGACTAAGAGCTATATATATTCTTTTGATGGCACTGCGCCAGATTCAATACTGGTAAAACAGAAAACAACTTCTAACAAATCTCTAAATACTTACTTCTTCCATGATGGCTTTGCTAATCTAGCGCAATTAAAAAGAAGCT